>NZ_JBEAII010000009.1:0-53526 GCF_040064515.1 Klebsiella sp. CN_Kp104
GCTACCCAACGGCCCGGAACCGTAGCCCTGCTAAGCGCAGCGCGAGCAGGGAATACCCCCGGATGGCGGCGCGTTGCGCCTTATCCGGGCTATCCAACGCTCAGAACCGTAGCCCTGCTAAGCGCAGCGCGAGCAGGGAATATCCCCGGATGGCGGCGCGTTGCGCTTTATCCGGGCTACCCAACGATCTGGAACCGTGCTGCGCGAGCAGGGAATATCTGTTCAACCTTACTTTTTACGCAATAACCGCAGGGCGTTAGCCGTTACCAGCACCGTCGCGCCGGTATCTGCCAACACCGCCAGCCACAACCCCGTCAGGCCGAGAAGGGTCGTGACGAGGAAAATCCCCTTCAACCCTAAAGCGATGGCGATATTCTGGCGAATATTGGCATGGGTGGCGCGCGCCAGCGAAATCATCTGCGCCAGGCCGGTGAGGCGGTTATGGGTCAGTGCCGCGTCGGCGGTCTCCAGCGCTACATCGGTGCCGCTGCCCATCGCAATACCGATGGTCGCCGCTTTCATCGCCGGGGCATCGTTGATACCGTCGCCGACCATAGCCAGCGGCGCGTTGGCGTTAAGCGCCATCACCGCGTTCACTTTGTCCGCCGGCAGCAATCCGGCGCGGAACTGCAGACCCAGTTCATTGGCGATAGCCGCCGCAGCGCGCGGGTTATCCCCGGTGAGGATCACCCCTTGTACGCCCAATTGATGCAGCTCTTCCACCGCCTGACGCGCATCGTCGCGCAGGGTATCGCGCAGCGCCAGAATGCCGAGCAAGGTATCATCGCGCATCACCAGCACCACCGTCTGTCCGGCGCCCTCCAGTTGCTGGATCTGTGCCTCATGTTCAGCAGGTGCAGCCTTACTGGCCGCGCAGATTAAGATGCGGCTGCCGTTGACCTCGGCTTCTATCCCGGAACCGGCCAGCGCCCGCTGGTTGCGCGCAACGGGAATCGTCAGCTTACGCTGCTGCGCTTCGCGGACGATAGCCTGCGCCAGCGGATGACTGGAGCCTTGTTCAACTGCTGCCGCCAGCGCCAGCAGGCCGTTTTCATCAACGTCGGCGGTGGTGATAACGTGGGTGACCTGCGGTTGGCCGATGGTCAGAGTACCGGTTTTATCGAACGCCACCTGGCGCACCTGGCCCAATTGTTCCAGTGCCGCGCCGCCTTTAATCAGCGCCCCGCGCCGTGCGGCGACCGCCAGGCCGGAGGTAATCGCCGCCGGGGTAGAAATGACCAGCGCGCAAGGACAGCCGATCAGCAGCAACGTTAAGCCTTTATAGATCCACGGCAGCCAGGCGCTGGCGAAGAATAGCGGCGGTACGATGGCAACCAGCAGAGCGACCACCATAATGGCCGGGGTGTAGATTCGGCTGAAGCGATCGATGAAGCGCTCAATCGGCGCCCGGCGCTCCTCGGCTTCTTCAATCAGTTTGAGGATCCGGTCAATGGCGCTGTCTCCCGGTTCGGAGATAACGCTCAATTGCACCAGCCGATCGACGCTGGTGGCGCCAGCGGCTACGCGCTCGCCGGCTTTACGTTCCACCGGTACCGATTCGCCGGTCAGCGCGCTTTCGTCAAAGCTGGCAAACGGCGATAGCAGCTCGCCATCGGCCGGCAGACGCCCGCCGGCGGCGACCTCAATCACGTCGCCAGGACGCAGGTCGCGTTGGGAGACGGTCTCACGCTCGCCGTTGCGCAGGCGAACGGCGGTATCAGGTTTGAGCGCCATCAGGGCGCTCACGCCCTGACGCGCGCGGCTGGCGGCCCAGCCTTCAAGTCGTTCGCCGATCAGGAACAGCAGCAGCACCATCGCCGCTTCGGCGGTGGCCCCGATAAACAGCGCGCCAATGGCGGCGACGCTCATCAGCGTTTCGATGGCAAACCAGCTGCCGCTTTTAATTAACCGCAGCGCCTGACGGGCAACCGGCCACAGGCCGACGAGGGTAGTGGCGACAAACGCCAGCTTGCCGAACGGGTGGTTAAACTGCTCCAGCCCCCAGCTGAGCGCCATCATCACTACCAGACTCAATAACGCCAGGTTTTCCTGCAGCCATGAACCTTGCGGTTTCTCTTCCTGCGGCGCGTCAGCATCGCGCAGGGTATAACCCGCGGCGCGTACCGCGTTTTCAACCTGCGAACGGATATCGCTGTCGGCATTGACCAGCAGTTTCTCGGTGGCGAATAGCACCTGTACCTGGCTGACGCCGTCGATTTGGCGCACGGCGGTCTCCACCTTACGGGCGCAGGCCGCGCAGTCCATCCCTTCCACCTGCCAGCTATAGCGGGCGCCATTGAGCGGCTGCTCAGCGGAGGCGGTTTCTCCGGCGCAGTTATGATCGGTACAGCAGCTTTCCGCGGGCGCTGTCGCCGGGGTAAATTTGAATGACGAGAACTGGGGGACTTTTTTGTCCTGAGATTCTGGTGTCGACATGGCACCCTCCGGGTAATGATAATTTTCTCATTACCCGGAGGATACACTCTGGAGTCGACTCCAGAGTCAAGCAGTAAATTACAGATACAGTGCGCGAACGATCAGGAAGTGCCCGGCAAAGTAGAAGGCCGCGGAAATGGCGTTATCGGCGCGGAAGCGACGGCGATAGTGGCTAATCAGCCAGACGGCGTTACCCAACAGCAGCGAAGCGGCGCCAAGGAAGCCGGAGAGCGCGGTATCGGTCGGCCGCACGAACCACAGTTCGCCCGCCAGCCACACCATCACCAGAGTCATACCGATAAAGGTCAGCACCGGCATGCGCATCTCTTCCAGTCGGGTCCAGATAATCGCCAGCAGCAGCGCGCCGAGCACCAGCAGTACCAGCGGCAGCGGCCAGAAGAACGAAAGCGTCATCTGGCTGGCGAACCAGATCGTATACAGCAGATGAGAGAGGAAGAATGCGCCAACCGCGTACATCACCCGCTGGCGCGGCAGCAGGGTTAACGCATCGCCGAGCAGCGAAGCGCACAGGCCCGCCAGCACCAGGTAGCTAATAGCGTTGAACATCGGCGCCTGCCAGGCTAACAGCAGCAACAGAAGCAGGGTGACCGGTTTAAAGACCCAGCGCTGCCAGGCCGGCCCACGATAGGACGCATCGACGTAAAGCCATGCGGAGAAACAGACAGCAATAAACGACCAAAGCATAGTAAGTCCCTGTATCTGTTATCATTAAATAAGCGATTACGCTTACGGTACCGGATCTCAGTGTAGTGGTTTGGGCCAGAAGATGACAACGTTATTCAATGCGCGTTATCCTTATTCCTGATAATTCTTATGGGTACGCAAATGAGTAAAGTTCCGCTATTTTTTGTGCTGGTGGTCGCGGTGATTGTGGTGGCGGCCTCGTTTCGCTACGTGCAGCAGCGCCGGGAGAAAATGGATAACGACGCCGCGCCGCTGCTGCAGAAGCGGGTGGTGGTCAGCAATAAGCGGGAAAAGGTGATTAACGATCGCCGCTCGCGCCAGCAGACGGTGACGCCAGCCGGCAGCGAGATGCGTTATGAAGCGAGCTTCCGCCCGGAAAATGGCGGACTGGAAGTGGTGTTCCGCCTTGATACGCCGCAATACCACGCGCTGAGCGTTGGCGACCGGGGAATGCTGAGCTATAAGGGCTCAAAATTCGTCGAGTTCGTCGCCGATAACTGAGCCCTCGATTAACCGTTACTTCTTCTTCAGCGTGGCCTTCAGCTTTTTCTGCCAGGCCACCAGTTCAAATACGCCGAAGATGAAAATACGAATCTGCTCAAAGCGGCTCAGCGGCGGCGCATCTTTCGTCTGCGTCGCTTTCAACAGCGTCAGCTGCAGGCCATGCATCAGAATCATAAAAATCAGCGCCACGTTAACGAAGATATTCAGCGGTTTTGGGAAAGGTTGAAACAGGTTCAACAGCAAAAACGCCCACACGCATAGCATCAGCAGGCGGCCTAAATTAATCAGCATGGTTTTCTCCTTGTGCCTCGCGTTGATACAGGCGGTAGGCGACCTGTCCGGCGACTTTTTCGCGATACAGCTGCCAGTTTGCCGGAACCGGCGGTAGTCCGTTTTCTACTTCGCTCTCGACATAAATCAGCGCTTCATCTGCGAGCCAGTGGTTTTTTTCCAGCAGGCTGAGCGTTTCTTCCAGCAGCCCTTTGCGGAAGGGGGGATCGACGAAGACAATATGGTGCGGCGTACCCGGCTGGCTGAGAAACGCCAGCGTGTTGGTGTTGACCACCTTGCCGTTGCTGGCTTTCAGCGTCGCGAGATTTTTTTGTAGCTGCTGCGCGACGCTGCGCTCCATCTCCAGTAGCGTGGTGCTGGCGGCATAGCGTGACAGCGCTTCAAGCCCCAGCGCGCCGCTGCCGGCGAAGCAGTCAAGGCAGTGGGCGTCGACCATCGACGGCGCCAGCCAGTTAAAAAGCGTTTCCCGAACCCGGTCGGTGGTCGGGCGCAGACCCGGGCTCTCCGGCACCGGTAATTTACGGCCCCGCCACTGTCCGCCGATAATGCGGATCTGGCCGCTGCCTGCGTGATTTGGTTTCTTCATCTCTTTGCTCAAGTCTCAACTTCCAGCCTGCTATTCTAACGATCGAAGACCATTGACGAAACCTTAATCCGGGGGCGGTGATGCGAGTTAAGTTAAGTGATAGACTATCCAACTAATTTCATCATTTTTTCAGCTTCTGAAGCGGTTGTGTCGAAGCTGCGCCATGAATAAACAGCGAGGAGTGTGGTCGCAAATGGCAAAAGAGAAAAAACGTGGCTTCTTTTCCTGGCTGGGCTTTGGGCAAAAAGAACAGGCTCAGGAAAGCGAAACAGAACAAAAAGTAGAAGAAAAACAAGAGGTTGCGGAGCAGGCTCCGGCGGCGGAAATGCCTGCGGAAGCCGTACCCGCGGCGGAAACGGTAAAAGAAGACCCCGAGGCCTTTGCCGCCGAGGTCGTAGAGGTTACCGAACAAGTTGTTGAAAGCGAACTGTCGCATCCGGTGGCGGAAGAGACCGCGGCGTCGGAAATCGTAGTTGAAGAAGCGCCGGTTGTTCCTGCGGTAGAAGAAAAAGTCGCTGAACCGCTGGTTGAAGAGGTGATAGCCGAGCCGGTTATCGCCGAAGCGGTCGCTGAACAGACGCCGGAAGAGGTTATCGTCGCGGAGCCTGAGGTCATCGAAGATGAGATCCTCCCGGAAGAGCCCGAAGCCGAACTAAGCGATGAAGAGCTCGAAGCACAAGCTCTGGCGGCGCAAGACGTAGAAGAGACGCCAGAAGAAGAAGCGGAAACTCAGGAAGCGGCGCAGCAGGAGCAGGAAAAACCGACTAAAGAAGGTTTCTTCGCCCGCTTAAAACGCAGCCTGGTGAAAACCAAACAGAATCTGGGTTCCGGATTTATCAGCCTGTTCCGCGGCAAAAAAATCGACGACGATCTGTTTGAAGAGCTGGAAGAACAGCTGCTGATTGCCGACGTTGGGGTGGAAACCACGCGTAAGATTATTACCAATCTTACCGAGGGGGCCAGCCGTAAGCAGCTGCGTGATGCCGAGGCGTTATACGGTCTGCTGAAAGAAGAGATGAGCGAGATCCTGACGAAAGTTGAGGAACCGCTGAATGTTGAAGGGAAAACGCCATTTGTTATTCTGATGGTCGGCGTTAACGGCGTGGGTAAAACCACCACCATCGGTAAGCTGGCGCGTCAGTTTGAGCAGCAGGGTAAATCCGTGATGCTGGCGGCGGGGGATACCTTCCGCGCGGCGGCGGTGGAACAGTTACAGGTCTGGGGCCAGCGTAACGAGATCCCGGTGATTGCCCAGCATACCGGCGCTGATTCAGCCTCGGTTATTTTTGACGCCATTCAGGCGGCGAAAGCACGCAATATTGATGTGCTGATTGCCGATACCGCGGGGCGTCTGCAGAATAAATCGCATCTGATGGAAGAACTGAAGAAGATTGTCCGCGTAATGAAGAAACTGGATGTCGACGCGCCGCATGAAGTCATGCTAACCATCGACGCCAGCACCGGGCAGAACGCGATTAGCCAGGCCAAACTGTTCCACGAAGCCGTGGGGCTGACCGGCATTACGTTGACTAAGCTTGACGGAACCGCGAAGGGCGGGGTTATCTTCTCAGTGGCTGACCAGTTCAGTATTCCGATTCGCTATATTGGCGTCGGCGAACGTATTGAAGATCTGCGTCCGTTTAATGCGGGCGACTTTATTGAGGCACTTTTTGCCCGAGAGGATTAAGAATGATTCGCTTTGAACAAGTCAGCAAAGCCTATCTCGGTGGGAGACAAGCGCTGCAGGGGGTGACGTTCCACCTGCAGCAGGGCGAGATGGCGTTCCTGACCGGCCATTCCGGCGCGGGGAAAAGTACCCTGCTGAAGCTTATCTGTGGTATCGAACGGCCGAGCGCCGGGAAAATTCTGTTCAGCGGCCATGATATCAGCCGCCTGAAGAGCCGCGAGGTGCCGTTCCTGCGCCGCCAAATCGGCATGATTTTCCAGGACCACCACCTGCTGATGGATCGCACCGTGTTCGATAATGTGGCGATCCCGCTGATTATCGCCGGCGCCAGCGGCGATGATATTCGCCGCCGCGTATCCGCAGCGCTGGATAAAGTCGGGCTGCTGGACAAAGCGAAAAATTTCCCCATCCAACTCTCCGGCGGTGAGCAACAGCGTGTGGGCATTGCCCGCGCGGTGGTCAACAAGCCGGCGGTGCTGCTGGCGGATGAACCGACCGGTAACCTCGATGAGGCGCTCTCGGAAGGGATTTTACGTCTGTTTGAAGAGTTTAACCGCGTAGGTGTAACGGTACTGATGGCGACCCACGACCTGGGGCTTATTTCCAGCCGTCCGTACCGTGTCCTGACGCTAAGCGACGGTCATATGCATGGAGGCCATCGGGGTGAATAAGCGCGACGCAGTGAACCAGATTCGCCAGTTCGGCAGCAAGTTCGATCGTCTCCGTAACGCCACCGGCGGCGGCAACGGCGGGCGCAATGCGCCAAAACGGTCAAAAGCGGCGCCGAACCCGGCATCGCGGAAGAGTAACGTCTTTAACGAGCAGGTGCGCTACGCCTGGCACGGCGCGTTACAGGATTTAAAAAGCACGCCGCTGGCGACCTTCCTCACCATCATGGTGATCGCTATTTCGCTGACGCTGCCGAGCGTCTGCTATATGGTCTACAAAAACGTCAACAGCGCGGCGTCGCAGTATTATCCGTCGCCGCAGATCACCGTCTATCTGGAAAAAACGCTGGATGACGATGCGGCGGCGCGGGTGGTTGGCCAACTGCAGGCGGAGCAGGGCGTTGAGAAGGTAAATTATCTGTCGCGCGATGAGGCGCTGGGCGAGTTCCGCAACTGGTCCGGGTTTGGCGGCGCGCTGGATATGCTGGAAGAGAACCCGTTGCCGGCGGTAGCGATTGTGGTGCCGAAGCTCGATTTCCAGAATACCGATTCGCTTAACACCCTGCGCGATCGCGTCTCCCGTATTCAGGGGGTAGACGAAGTGCGCATGGACGATAGCTGGTTTGCGCGCCTGGCGTCGCTGACCGGGCTGGTCGGCCGAGTGTCGGCGATGATCGGCGTGCTGATGATTGCCGCGGTGTTCCTGGTGATTGGTAACAGCGTGCGCCTGAGCATCTTCGCCCGCCGCGACACCATTAACGTCCAGAAGCTGATCGGCGCTACCGACGGTTTCATCCTGCGCCCGTTCCTCTACGGCGGCGCGCTGCTGGGCTTCGCCGGGGCGTTTTTGTCGCTGATTCTGTCGGAGATTCTGGTGATGCGCCTCTCCTCGGCGGTGACCGAAGTGGCGAAAGTGTTTGGTACTAAATTTGAACTCAGCGGCTTAGGCTTCGATGAGTGTCTGCTGATGCTAATCGTCTGCTCGATGATTGGCTGGGTCGCGGCATGGCTGGCGACGGTGCAACATTTACGTCACTTTACCCCCGACTAAAAATTTTCTGGTATAATCTTTCCCTGCACTGAATATCTCTCTGCAGGGAAAGAGTCCCTGTTCGCCTCTTCCCTAATCTTTCATCTCCATGTCACATTTTGTGCGTAATTTACTCACAACGTTGCATGGAACTTGTGGATAAAATCACTGTCTGATACTACTGTGGGTGATATTCTCGTTGCTCATAAATGCTGGCATGTTTGTTGCCTGATGGGGACAAGATCATGTCAGACACTATCGATTGAGAGGATTTGAATGACCAAAGAAATGCAAACTTTAGCTTTAGCCCCCGTTGGTAACCTGGAATCGTACATCCGGGCTGCTAACACTTGGCCGATGTTATCGGCTGATGAAGAGCGGGAGCTTGCTGAAAAGCTGCATTACCAGGGCGATCTGGAAGCAGCGAAAAAGCTGATTCTGTCTCACCTGCGCTTTGTTGTTCATATTGCTCGTAACTACTCGGGCTATGGCCTGCCGCAGGCGGACCTGATTCAGGAAGGTAACATCGGTCTGATGAAAGCCGTACGTCGTTTCAACCCGGAAGTGGGTGTGCGACTGGTTTCCTTCGCCGTGCACTGGATTAAAGCGGAAATCCACGAATACGTGCTGCGTAACTGGCGTATCGTTAAAGTCGCAACCACCAAAGCGCAGCGTAAGCTGTTCTTCAACCTGCGTAAAACCAAGCAGCGTCTGGGCTGGTTTAACCAGGACGAAGTAGAGATGGTTGCCCGCGAGCTGGGTGTGTCGAGCAAAGACGTACGTGAGATGGAATCACGTATGGCAGCGCAGGACATGACCTTTGATATGTCGTCCGATGACGAATCCGATAGCCAGCCGATGGCGCCGGTGCTCTATCTGCAGGACAAAACGTCTAACTTTGCCGACGGCATCGAAGACGATAACTGGGAAGAGCAGGCTGCTAATAAACTGACTGATGCGATGCAGGGCCTGGACGAGCGTAGCCAGGACATCATCCGCGCTCGCTGGCTGGACGAGGACAACAAGTCCACGCTGCAGGAGCTGGCGGATCGTTATGGCGTCTCAGCTGAACGTGTTCGTCAGCTGGAAAAGAACGCGATGAAAAAACTGCGCGCCGCTATCGAAGCTTAATCTTCGAGTTTCTGCGCCATAGTGAATTAAGCCTCTGCTGTTTCAGCGGGGGCTTTTTGTTTTATATCCCCGTCATACCCGTTTCCCCTCTCCGCGCGATTTGCCGCGACCTTCAGCTTCAGTCACATAACTTTTACATCTCTTGCAAATTGTTGTTTCAAATTCTGAAAAATGGGGTATGTTTTGGCATAGTGTGCTGCAAAAGCGCAGGCGGCAGACCCAAATGCAGTCATACTACACTTATTATGACTAAAAAATCAGAATAATGCGCTGAAAAACAACATCACAACAAATGCAAAAACCATAATAATGGGGAGCCTCAGGATGAATATGAAGGGTAAAGCGTTACTGGCAGGATGTATTGCTTTAATTATGAGCGGTTCCGCGCTGGCGGAAGACATTAAAATTGCCGTCGTGGGAGCGATGTCCGGCCCGGTTGCCCAGTATGGCGACCAGGAATTTACCGGCGCGGAGCAGGCGGTAGCGGATATCAACGCCAAGGGCGGTATCAAGGGCAACAAACTGCAGATCGTGAAATATGACGATGCCTGTGACCCGAAACAAGCGGTGGCGGTCGCGAACAAAGTGGTGAATGACGGCATTAAATACGTTATCGGTCACCTGTGTTCCTCATCCACCCAGCCGGCGTCTGACATCTATGAAGACGAAGGCATCCTGATGATTACCCCGGCGGCAACCGCGCCGGAGCTGACGGCGCGCGGCTATAAGCTGATTCTGCGCACCACCGGTCTCGACTCCGATCAGGGCCCGACGGCGGCGAAATATATTCTCGGCACGGTGAAGCCGCAGCGCATCGCTGTGGTTCATGACAAACAGCAATATGGCGAAGGGCTGGCGCGCTCAGTTCAGGAAAACCTGAAGAAAGGCGGCGCCAACGTGGTGTTCTTTGACGGGATCACCGCCGGTGAGAAAGATTTCTCTACCCTCGTGGCGCGCCTGAAGAAAGAAAATATCGACTTCGTCTACTACGGCGGTTATCACCCGGAAATGGGGCAGATCCTGCGCCAGGCGCGCGCAGCCGGTCTGAAAACCCAGTTTATGGGCCCGGAAGGCGTGGCTAACGTTTCCCTGTCTAACATCGCCGGCGAGTCGGCAGAAGGCCTGCTGGTCACCAAACCGAAGAACTACGATCAGGTTCCGGCAAACAAACCGATTGTGGATGCTATCAAAGCGAAGAAACAGGATCCGAGCGGCGCCTTCGTGTGGACCACCTATGCGGCACTGCAGTCGCTGCAGGCGGGGTTAAATCAGTCTGAAGATCCGGCGGAAATCGCGAAATACCTGAAAGGGGCGAAGGTGGATACCGTCATGGGGCCGCTGTCGTGGGATGAGAAAGGCGACCTGAAAGGGTTCGAGTTCGGCGTGTTTACCTGGCATGCTAACGGTACGGCAACCGACGCCAAATAATTTAACCGGCGCCTTTCACGCCGCGGATGCGTTGTCTGACCCCGGTTGCGCTGCGCTTACCGGGGCTACAATTGGCAGGTAGCCCGGCTAAGCGAAGCGCCGCCGGGTTCTTCCTTGGTCACGCTGCGTTTATTAGGGCTACGGCCTAATGCTTTTCCCAACCATTCTGCTGGGCGCTGAAACCGAGCGCCTGCATAAATGCCGCCATCACGCCGCGGTCTTCCACCCCGCTATCGGCAACGCGCCAGCTATTGATATTCGGGTTATCGCTTAACGTCTCTTCCACTAAATATTGCCCAACGCCGCGGCGGCGGGTGACTTCACGCACGCACAGATCGCTGAGCTCGCCTTCAACGCCGCGCAGGGTAACGCGTACGGCGCCGAGCAGGCGTTCGTTAAAGCGGGCGGCGTAAATACGATGGTTTTCATCCAGCGTCAGCGCCGCAGGATCCTGCGACGGCCAGATTTTGCCTAAATCAATGCGATCCTGATCGCTGAAGTGCTGTAAACGGATAATGGTGAGCTTCATACGCGGCAATTCCAGTCAAAACAGATGCGCCAGTGTACTCAAATTTCTCGTTCGGCGGGGCGCTGTTTTCAACTCATTCATCAGGGGATTCGTTTTCCTGGTTGCGCGGGGGTAGCGCAATACATCATGGATCGAAAAATAAGCAGAGTTTTAACCTGATATGTAGCGTTTTATTCCGCCTTATATGCCGTTATTTTATGCTGTGAACTGGACTTTTTTTGTTTATCTTCGCCTTAAACCAGAATATTATCTTTTCTTAATCACCTGAAAAATAGAGATTTTAATCATAATTCAGGTAAAAAACTGCGCTAAACCATTAAAGTTCATGGTAAAAATGGCGTTGTTTAATAAAAGCACAGAATGCTTTTTAACCATAAAAATACAAAACATTTACATCACATCACGAACGGGGTTCTGAAGCATGAAAAGGAACGCGAAAACGATCATCGCGGGAGTCGTAGCATTAGCGATTTCCCACGCGGCGTTGGCAAAGGATATTAAAGTCGCCGTCGTCGGCGCGATGTCTGGCCCGGTTGCCCAGTGGGGCGATATGGAATTCAACGGCGCGCGCCAGGCGATTAAAGACATTAACGCCAGCGGCGGCATTAAAGGCGACAAACTGGTTGGCGTCGAATATGACGACGCCTGCGATCCGAAACAAGCGGTCGCGGTCGCCAACAAAATCGTCAATGATGGCATTCAGTACGTTATTGGCCACCTCTGTTCCTCCTCCACCCAGCCGGCGTCTGACATCTATGAAGATGAAGGCATCCTGATGATCTCCCCCGGGGCGACCAACCCGGAACTCACCCAGCGTGGCTACCAGTACATTATGCGTACCGCAGGTCTTGACTCTTCCCAGGGACCGACCGCCGCGAAATATATCCTCGAACAGGTGAAGCCGCAGCGTATTGCGATTATTCATGACAAGCAGCAGTACGGCGAAGGGCTGGCGCGTTCCGTGCAGGACAACCTGAAGAAAGCCGGCGCCAATATCGTCTTCTTTGATGGCATCACCGCCGGCGAGAAAGACTTCTCCGCGCTGCTGGCGCGCCTGAAGAAAGAGAATATCGACTTCGTCTACTACGGCGGCTACTACCCGGAAATGGGGCAGATGCTGCGCCAGGCGCGCTCCGTCGGCCTGAAAACGCAGTTTATGGGGCCGGAAGGCGTCGGTAACGCCTCGCTGTCCAACATCGCCGGCGCGGCGGCGGAAGGTATGCTGGTGACGATGCCAAAACGCTATGACCAGGATCCGTCCAACAGCGCTATTGTTGATGCGCTGAAAGCGGATAAAAAAGATCCGAGTGGTCCGTACGTCTGGATCACCTATGCCGCCGTTCAGTCGCTGGCGCAAGCAATGGACAGAACCGGCAGCCAGCAGCCGCTGGATTTAATTAAAGATTTGAAAGCTCACGGCGCGAAGACCGTGATTGGGCCGCTGAATTGGGATGAAAAAGGCGATCTGAAGGGATTTGAATTTGGTGTCTTCCAGTGGCACGCGGATGGTTCATCCACCGTCGCTAAGTAAGACGCGTTATCCCACCGCCCGCACCGCGCGGGCGGCATGAAAAAGGTTACCTTATGTCCGAGCAGTTTCTCTATTTTCTGCAGCAGATGTTTAACGGCGTCACGCTGGGCAGTACCTATGCGCTGATCGCTATCGGCTATACGATGGTGTACGGCATTATCGGCATGATTAACTTCGCCCACGGCGAGGTCTACATGATCGGCAGCTACGTCTCGTTCATGATTATCGCCGCCCTGATGATGCTGGGGATCGATACCGGCTGGCTGCTGGTCGCCGCAGGCTTTATCGGCGCTATCATTATCGCCAGCGCCTACGGCTGGAGTATCGAGCGCGTGGCCTATCGGCCAGTGCGCAGCTCCAAACGTCTGATCGCGCTGATTTCCGCCATCGGGATGTCGATATTCCTGCAGAACTTTGTCAGCCTGACCGAAGGCTCGCGCGATGTCGCGCTGCCGAGTCTCTTTAACGGCCAGTGGATTGTCGGCCACAGCGATAATTTCTCCGCCACTATCACTACCATGCAGCTGGTCATCTGGGTCGTTACCTTTATCGCCATGCTGGCGCTGACGCTGTTTATTCGCTATTCGCGAATGGGCCGCGCCTGCCGCGCCTGTGCGGAAGATCTGAAAATGGCGAGCCTGCTGGGCATCAACACCGACCGCGTTATTGCGCTGACCTTCGTCATTGGCGCAGCGATGGCGGCGGTCGCAGGCGTACTGCTGGGGCAGTTCTACGGCGTTATTAACCCCTACATCGGCTTTATGGCCGGGATGAAGGCCTTTACCGCAGCTGTGCTCGGCGGTATCGGCAGTATCCCTGGCGCGATGATCGGCGGCCTGATTCTGGGTATCGCCGAGGCGCTCTCTTCTGCCTATCTCAGCACCGAATATAAGGACGTCGTCTCCTTCGCGCTGCTGATTCTGGTGCTGTTAGTAATGCCGACCGGCATTCTGGGCCGCCCGGAGGTAGAAAAAGTATGAAACCGATGCAAATTGCGATGGCGCTGCTTTCCGCCGCGATGTTCTTTGTTCTGGCGGGCGTCTTTATGGGCGTGCAGCTGGAGCTGAATGGCACCAAACTGGTGGTCGATACCGCCGCCGATATTCGTTGGCAGTGGATTTTCATCGGCACCGCGGTGGTCTTTTTCTTCCAGCTGCTGCGCCCGCTGTTCCAGAAAGCGGTTAAGAACGTTTCCGGGCCGAAATTTATTATGCCGGCGATTGACGGGTCGACGGTCAAGCAGAAGCTGTTTCTGATAGCCCTGCTGGTGATTGCCGTGGCCTGGCCGTTTATGGTGTCGCGCGGCACGGTGGATATCGCCACCCTGACGATGATTTATATCATCCTTGGTCTCGGACTTAACGTGGTGGTTGGGCTTTCCGGCCTGCTGGTATTGGGCTACGGCGGGTTTTACGCCATCGGCGCCTATACCTTTGCGCTGCTTAACCACTATTACGGTCTCGGTTTCTGGACCTGCCTGCCGCTGGCCGGCCTGGTTTCCGCGGCGGCCGGCTTCCTGCTGGGCTTCCCGGTGCTGCGTCTGCGCGGCGACTATCTGGCGATTGTGACCTTAGGCTTCGGCGAGATCGTGCGCATTCTGCTGCTCAACAATACCGAGATCACCGGCGGGCCGAACGGTATCAGCCAGATCCCGAAACCGACTTTCTTTGGTCTTGAATTTAGCCGTACCGCCCGTGAAGGCGGCTGGGATACCTTCAGCAACTTCTTCGGTCTGAAGTACGATCCCAGCGATAGGGTGATTTTCCTCTATCTGGTAGCGTTGCTGCTGGTGGTGCTCAGCCTGTTCGTTATTAACCGTCTGCTGCGGATGCCGCTCGGGCGGGCGTGGGAAGCGCTGCGTGAAGATGAAATCGCCTGTCGTTCGCTGGGCCTGAGCCCGACGCGCATCAAGCTGACCGCCTTTACTATCAGCGCCGCGTTTGCCGGATTTGCCGGCACGCTGTTCGCCGCGCGCCAGGGCTTCGTGAGCCCGGAGTCCTTTACCTTCGCCGAGTCGGCCTTTGTGCTGGCGATCGTGGTGCTGGGTGGTATGGGCTCGCAGTTTGCAGTGATCCTGGCGGCTATTCTGCTGGTGGTATCGCGCGAGCTGATGCGTGATTTCAACGAATACAGCATGTTAATGCTCGGTGGGTTGATGGTGCTGATGATGATCTGGCGTCCGCAGGGGCTGCTGCCGATGACGCGCCCGCAGCTGAAGCTGAAAAACGGTCAGGCGAAAGGAGAGCAGGCATGAGTCAGCCAATATTATCCGTGAACGGCCTGATGATGCGTTTTGGCGGCCTGCTGGCGGTCAATAACGTCTCCCTTGAGCTGCGCCCGCAGGAGATCGTTTCCTTAATTGGCCCAAACGGCGCGGGAAAAACCACCGTTTTTAACTGCCTGACCGGTTTCTATAAACCTACCGGCGGCACCATTATGCTGCGCGACCAGCATCTGGAAGGGCTGCCGGGGCAGCAGATTGCGCGGATGGGGGTGGTACGAACCTTCCAGCACGTGCGTCTGTTCCGCGAAATGACGGTGATTGAAAATCTGCTGGTGGCGCAGCATCAACAGCTGAAAACCGGCGTCTTCTCCGGTCTGCTGAAAACGCCGGCCTTCCGTCGCGCACAGAGCGAAGCGCTGGATCGGGCCGCCACCTGGCTTGAGCGTATCGGCCTGCTGGAGCATGCCAACCGTCAGGCCAGCAACCTGGCCTACGGCGACCAGCGCCGGCTGGAGATTGCTCGCTGTATGGTGACGCAGCCGGAGATCCTGATGCTTGATGAACCGGCGGCGGGGCTTAACCCGAAAGAGACCAAAGAGCTGGATGAGCTTATCGCCGAGCTGCGTAGCCATCACAACACCACCATCCTGCTTATCGAACATGATATGAAGCTGGTGATGGGCATTTCCGATCGCATCTACGTCGTGAACCAGGGGACGCCGCTGGCCAACGGGACGCCGGAAGAGATTCGTAATAACCCGGACGTGATCCGCGCCTATTTAGGTGAAGCATAATGGTGGTGACGCATAAGATGGAAAAAGCGATGTTAACTTTTGACAATGTCAGCGCCCACTACGGCAAGATTCAGGCGCTGCACAACGTCAGCCTGCATATCAAACAGGGTGAGATCGTCACGCTTATCGGCGCCAACGGCGCAGGGAAAACCACCCTACTTGGTACGCTGTGCGGCGATCCGCGGGCTTCCAGCGGGCGCATTGTCTTTGACGGTAAGGATATTACCGACTGGCAGACGGCGAAAATCATGCGTGAAGCGGTGGCGATCGTGCCGGAAGGGCGACGCGTCTTTTCGCGCATGACGGTGGAAGAGAACCTGGCGATGGGCGGTTTTTTTGCCGACCGCGACCAGTTTCATACCCGCATCAAATGGGTGTATGAGCTGTTCCCGCGTCTGCATGAACGCCGTATTCAGCGCGCCGGCACCATGTCCGGCGGCGAGCAGCAGATGCTGGCGATCGGTCGCGCTCTGATGAGCCAGCCGCGCCTGCTGCTGCTTGATGAGCCCTCATTGGGGCTGGCGCCGATTATCATTCAGCAGATTTTCGATACCATCGAACAGCTGCGTGAGCAGGGGATGACGATCTTCCTGGTTGAGCAGAACGCCAACCAGGCGCTGAAGCTGGCCGATCGCGGCTACGTACTGGAAAACGGTCACGTGGTGCTGGAGGATACCGGCGACGCGCTGTTGGCCAACGAGGCGGTGCGCAGCGCCTATCTCGGCGGTTAGTTCATCGTAACCCGGCGTTATTCACTTCGCCGGTTTGTAGCCCGGGCGAGGCGCTTGCGCCGACCCCGGGAGCCGATCGCAAGAATATTATCCGTGTCTTAGCTCCCACTTTACTTCCCCCGTCCTTTCATCGGCTTGTCATCTCCCTGACCCGTTACTATCTTTTTTTTGTAATAAAAAAGTTATTTTTCTGTAATTCGAACATGTCATGTTACCCCGCGAACATAAAACGCGTGAAATCGCGCATCCGGAACAACAAGAGAGATAACCGATGATATCGTTACGACATACAGCTTTAGGACTGGCGCTGAGCCTGGCATTTGCTGGCCAGGCACTGGCAGTAACCACCATCCCTTTCTGGCACTCGATGGAAGGTGAACTGGGTAAAGAAGTTGATTCTCTGGCGCAACGTTTCAACGCGGCCAATCCTGATTACAAAATTGTTCCGATGTACAAAGGCAACTACGAGCAGAGCCTGAGCGCCGGTATCGCCGCCTTCCGTACCGGTAACGCGCCGGCGATTCTACAGGTGTATGAAGTCGGCACCGCCACCATGATGGCGTCAAAAGCCATTAAGCCGGTGTATCAGGTCTTTAGCGATGCGGGTATTAAGTTCGATGAATCGCAGTTCGTACCGACGGTGTCCGGTTATTACACCGATTCAAAAACCGGCCATCTGCTCTCCCAGCCGTTTAACAGCTCCACGCCGGTGCTGTACTACAACAAAGACGCCTTCAAGAAAGCGGGTCTGGACCCTGAGCAGCCGCCGAAAACCTGGCAGGATCTGGCGGCTTACACCGCCAAACTGAAAGCGGCCGGAATGAAGTGCGGCTACGCCAGTGGTTGGCAGGGCTGGATCCAGATTGAGAACTTCAGCGCCTGGAACGGCCTGCCGGTCGCCACGAAAAATAACGGCTTTGACGGTACCGACGCGGTGCTGGAGTTCAACAAGCCGGAGCAGGTGAAGCATATCGCGCTGCTCGAAGAGATGAACAAGAAAGGCGATTTCAGCTATTTCGGGCGTAAGGATGAATCCACCGAGAAGTTCTATAACGGTGACTGCGCGATGACTACCGCCTCATCCGGCTCGCTGGCGGATATTCGTCAGTACGCGAAATTCAACTACGGCGTCGGCATGATGCCTTACGACGCCGATGTTAAAGGCGCGCCGCAGAACGCCATCATCGGCGGGGCCAGCCTGTGGGTGATGCAGGGCAAGGACAAAGAGACCTACACCGGCGTGGCGAAGTTCCTCGACTTCCTGACCAAACCGGAAAACGCCGCCGAGTGGCACCAGAAAACCGGCTACCTGCCGATTACCACCGCGGCCTACGATCTGACGCGCCAGCAGGGCTTCTATGATAAGAACCCAGGCGCTGATATCGCTACCCGCCAGATGCTGAACAAGCCGCCGTTGCCGTACACCAAAGGTCTGCGCCTGGGCAACATGCCGCAAATTCGCACCATCGTTGATGAAGAGCTGGAGAGCGTGTGGACCGGCAAGAAAACCCCGCAACAGGCGCTGGATTCCGCCGTTCAGCGCGGGAATCAACTGCTGCGCCGTTTCGAGCAAGCAACCAAATCGTAATCTGTAACTTGCCCGGTGGCGCTGCGCTTACCGGGCCTACGATGTGCCCTATGTAGGCCGGGTAAGGCGTAGCCGCCACCCGGCATTGTTCAGGAACCAAATCTCAATGTCATCATCCCGTCCGGTATTCCGCTCGCGCTGGCTGCCCTATGTGCTGGTCGCGCCGCAGCTGATTATCACGCTGATTTTCTTTATCTGGCCCGCGGGCGAAGCGCTGTGGTATTCGCTGCAGAGCGTCGATCCGTTTGGCCTTTCCAGCCAGTTTGTCGGCCTGGCAAACTTCGTCACGCTGTTCCACGACCCGTACTATCTGGACTCGTTCTGGACCACCATAAAATTCAGCACCCTGGTGACCATTAGCGGTCTGCTTATTTCGCTGTTTTTTGCCGCGCTGGTCGACTATGTGGTGCGCGGCAGCCGCTTTTATCAAACGCTGATGCTGCTGCCGTATGCCGTGGCTCCCGCCGTCGCGGCGGTGCTGTGGATCTTCCTCTTCAATCCAGGACGCGGGCTGATCACCCATTTCCTCGGCGAATTGGGTTACGACTGGAACCACGCGCAGAACAGCGGCCAGGCGATGTTTCTGGTGGTCTTCGCCTCGGTCTGGAAGCAGATAAGCTACAACTTCCTGTTCTTTTTCGCCGCGCTGCAGTCGATCCCGCGTTCGCTGGTTGAGGCCGCCGCCATCGACGGCGCCGGACCGATTCGTCGCTTCTTCAAGCTGGCGCTGCCGCTGATTGCGCCGGTGAGTTTCTTCCTGTTGGTGGTCAACCTGGTTTACGCCTTCTTCGACACCTTCCCGGTAATTGATGCCGCCACCGCCGGCGGCCCGGTGCAGGCGACCACCACCCTAATCTACAAAATTTATCGCGAAGGTTTCGCCGGGCTCGATCTTTCCGCTTCCGCCGCGCAGTCGGTGGTGCTGATGTTCCTCGTCATTATCCTGACGGTGGTGCAGTTCCGTTACGTTGAAAGTAAGGTGCGTTACCAATGATTGAGAACCGTCGCGGGCTGACGATTTTCAGCCACACCATGCTCATTCTGGGTATTGCCGTCATTTTATTCCCGCTGTACGTCGCCTTCGTGGCAGCGACGCTGGATAACAAATCGGTGTTTGAAACGCCGATGACGCTGATCCCCGGCGGACATCTGCTGGAGAACATGAAGACCATCTGGGTGAACGGCGTCGGCGTCAACAGCGCGCCGTTCTGGCTGATGATGCTCAACAGCTTCATCATGGCGTTCGCCATTACGGTAGGCAAAATCGTGGTGTCGATGCTTTCGGCTTTCGCCATCGTCTGGTTCCGCTTTCCGCTGCGTAACCTGTTCTTCTGGATGATCTTCATCACTCTGATGCTGCCGGTCGAGGTGCGTATTTTCCCGACGGTGGAAGTGATCGCCAACCTCAAAATGCTCGACAGTTATGCTGGGTTAACGCTGCCGTTGGTGGCTTCGGCTACCGCCACCTTCCTGTTCCGCCAGTTCTTTATGACTCTGCCGGACGAGCTGATTGAAGCGGCGCGTATCGATGGCGCTTCGCCGATGCGCTTCTTTCGCGACATCGTGCTGCCGCTGTCGAAAACCAACCTCGCCGCGCTGTTCGTCATCACCTTTATCTACGGCTGGAACCAGTATCTGTGGCCGTTGCTGATTATTCAGGATGTGAATCTTGGCACCGCCGTCGCCGGTATTAAAGGCATGATCGCCACCGGCGAAGGTACTACCCAGTGGAATCAGGTGATGGCGGCGATGCTGCTGACCCTGATCCCGCCGGTCGTCATCGTTTTAGCCATGCAGCGCGCGTTTGTGCGCGGCCTGGTCGATAGTGAGAAATAAAATGGCTGGTTTAAAACTACAGGCAGTAAGCAAAAGCTGGGATGGCAAAACCCAGGTAATTCAACCGCTGACGTTGGACGTGGCGGACGGGGAATTTATCGTCATGGTCGGCCCGTCAGGCTGCGGGAAATCAACGCTGCTGCGGATGGTCGCCGGACTTGAACGTGTGACCAGCGGCGATATCTGGATTGACCGTAAACGGGTGACCGAGATGGAGCCGAAGGATCGCGGCATCGCGATGGTGTTCCAGAACTATGCGCTTTATCCGCATATGAGCGTGGAAGAGAACATGGCGTGGGGGCTGAAGATTCGCGGCATGGGTAAGGGATTGATTGCCGAGCGCGTGCAGGAGGCGGCGCGTATTCTTGAGCTGGATGGCCTGCTCAAGCGCCGCCCGCGGGAACTGTCCGGCGGTCAGCGCCAGCGCGTGGCGATGGGCCGCGCTATCGTGCGTGACCCGGCGGTATTCCTGTTCGACGAACCGTTGTCAAACCTCGACGCCAAGCTGCGCGTGCAGATGCGTCTGGAACTGCAGCAACTGCATCGGCGCCTGAAAACGACTTCGCTGTATGTCACCCACGATCAGGTCGAAGCGATGACCCTCGCCCAGCGGGTGATGGTGATGAATAAAGGCATTGCCGAGCAGATCGGCACGCCGGTCGAAGTGTACGAAAAGCCCGCCAGCCGCTTTGTGGCGAGCTTTATCGGCAGCCCGGCCATGAACCTGCTGGAGGGGCGGGTGAGCGATGACGGCGGCCGCTTTGAGCTGGAAGGCGGCATACAGTTGCCGATGAATCACGAGCATCGGCGTTACGCCGGGCGTAAAATGACTCTCGGTATCCGCCCGGAGCACTTTATTTTAAGCTCGCAGGCGCAAGGCGGCATTCCGCTGCTGATGGATACGCTGGAAATTTTAGGTGCCGATAACCTCGCCCACGGGCGCTGGGGCGAGCAGAAGCTGGTGGTCAGATTGCCGCATCAGCAGCGCCCGGCGGGCGGCAGTACGCTATGGCTGCATCTGCCATTGGAACATCTGCACCTCTTTGATGGTGAAACAGGACAACGCGCATGAGTAACTGGCCTTATCCCCGCATCGTCGCCCATCGCGGCGGCGGTAAACTGGCGCCGGAGAACACCCTGGCGGCTATCGACGTCGGCGCCCGCTACGGGCATACGATGATTGAATTTGACGCCAAGCTGTCGAAGGACGGGCAGATCTTTCTGCTGCATGACGATAATCTCGAACGCACCAGCAATGGCTGGGGCGTGGCGGGCGAGCTGGCGTGGGACGATCTGCTGAAGGTTGATGCCGGCAGCTGGTACAGCCGCGAGTTTAAGGGCGAACCGCTGCCGCTGCTCTCCCAGGTGGCGGAACGCTGCCGCCGTCACGGCATGATGGCCAATATCGAAATTAAGCCGACCACCGGGCAGGGGCCGCAGACCGGCAAAGTGGTGGCGCTGGCCGCGCGCGATCTGTGGGCCGATATGACCGCGCCGCTACTCTCATCCTTTGAAATCGACGCGCTGGAAGCGGCGCAGGAAGCCGCGCCCGAGCTGCCCCGCGGGCTGCTGCTGGATGAGTGGCGCGATGACTGGCGCGAATTGACCGCCCGGCTGGGCTGCGTCTCAATTCATCTCAATCACAAGCTGCTGGATGCGGCGCGGGTGGCGAGCCTGAAACAGGCCGGCCTGCATATTCTGGTGTATACGGTCAATAAACCCCAGCGCGCCGCCGAGCTGCTGCGCTGGGGCGTAGATTGCATCTGCACCGATGCTATTGACGTCATCGGGCCGAATTTCCAGCCTTAAGGCTGATTTGCGGCGGACGATCTTTACGGGTTAGTCTGCCGCAGCATCCCGCCGTTGTTGTTTGGCAGTACCTGCGGCTGCGAATTGAGATTGCCGCCCTGCGCCGCGCGCTGCTGATTGGTCTGCAGCTGATTTTGCAAATGCTGTTGCTGCATATGCGTCTGATTACTCAGATTCTGCTTCAGCATGCTTTGCTGCTGCTGTTGCTGCACCTTCATCTCATTTTGCATACGCTGCTGGCTGGGTACCACATAACCCGGCTGGTTAGGGTTGTTATCGATGTTAATCGGCTGTGCTAAAACGGCGAGCGGCATCAGCGCCGCCAGGAATAAAATCGCTTTCATTGTTTTCTCCTCCCGTGCGTGGGATCACTTAAGTGTACCTCGAATTCGCCATAACAATGATTTTTTAGGAGTTATCAACCAGGCTTAAGCCGGGAGATAAAACCTACCTTTCAGGAGTAAGACAATGATAAAAACAACAATATGGCGTCAGGTGGTCATCGCAGCGTTACTGGCGGGGGGCAGTTTTACCGTTGCCGCCAATCCGCCGCCCCCGCCGCCGGTCTCGTATGGCGTTGAGGAAGATGTGTTTCACCCGGTGCGCGCCCAGCAGGGGATGGTGGCCTCGGTGGATGCGCTGGCGACCCGCGTCGGCGTAGATATTCTGCGTCAGGGCGGCAACGCCGTCGATGCGGCGGTTGCCGTTGGCTATGCGCTGGCGGTGACGCATCCGCAGGCCGGTAATATCGGCGGCGGCGGATTTATGATGCTGCGAACTAAAGACGGTAAAACCACGGCGATCGATTTCCGCGAGATGGCCCCGGAACAGGCCACCCGCGATATGTTCCTCGATGAACATGGCAATCCTGACAGTAAAAAATCGCTGACTTCGCATCTCGCTTCCGGCACGCCAGGCAGCGTTGCGGGCTTCTCTCTCGCGCTGGAAAAATACGGCACCATGCCGCTGAATAAGGTGGTCCGCCCGGCGATTAAGCTGGCGGAGGAGGGGTTTATCGTTAACGATGCGCTGGCTGACGATCTAAAAACCTACGGCAGCGAAGTGATCCCGCAGCATGAAAACAGCAAAGCGATTTTCTGGAAGAACGGCGAGCCGCTAAAAAAAGGCGATCGGCTGGTGCAAAAGAATCTGGGGAAAAGCCTGGAGCTAATTGCCGAGCACGGCCCGGACGCCTTCTATAAAGGGGCTATCGCCGACCAGATTGCCGGCGAGATGAAAAAACACGGCGGGCTTATCACCAAAGCCGACCTCGCCAACTACAAGGCCGTGGAGCGTACGCCGATTAGCGGTGAATATCGCGGCTATGAGGTCTACTCCATGCCGCCGCCGTCCTCCGGCGGGATCCACATCGTGCAGATCCTCAATATCCTCGAAAACTTCGATATGCAGAAATATGGCTTTGGCAGCGCCGACGCCATGCAGGTGATGGCGGAGGCGGAGAAACATGCCTATGCCGACCGTTCGGAATATCTCGGTGATCCTGACTTCGTCAAAGTGCCGTGGCAGGCGCTGACCAGCAAAGCTTACGCTAAAGCGATAGCCGCCGAGATTGATGTGAATAAGGCGAAGCCTTCCAGCCAGATCCGTCCGGGCAAGCTGGCGCCGTATGAAAGCAATCAGACCACCCACTTCTCGGTGGTCGATAAAGACGGCAATGCGGTGGCGGTCACCTATACGTTGAATACCACCTTTGGTACCGGCATCGTGGCCGGCGACTCCGGAATTTTGCTCAACAACCAGATGGATGATTTCTCGGCGAAGCCCGGCGTGCCTAACGTCTATGGGCTGGTGGGCGGCGACGCCAATGCGGTAGGGCCGAAAAAACGCCCGCTGTCGTCGATGTCGCCAACCATCGTGGTAAAAGACGGGAAGACCTGGCTGGTGACCGGTAGCCCGGGCGGTAGCCGAATTATCACCACCGTGCTGCAAATGGTGGTCAACACCATTGATTTTGGGATGAACGTCGCGGAAGCCACCAACGCGCCGCGCTTCCACCACCAGTGGCTGCCGGATGAACTGCGGGTGGAGAAAGGTTTTAGCCCGGATACCGTGAAATTGCTGGAAGCGAAAGGGCAGAAAGTCGCGCTGAAAGAGGCGATGGGCAGTACCCAGAGCATTATGGTGGGGCCGGACGGCACGCTGTATGGCGCTTCCGATCCGCGTTCGCCCGGTGATTTGACCGCGGGGTATTAAGGTGTTGCCCGGTGGCGCTGCGCTTACCGGGCCTACAAGTGTGCGAACGTAGGCCGGGTAAGGCGAAGCCGCCACCCGGCAACACGCTACTTCATTCTCGCCATATAATACGCATCCACATACTCACCGTTGCGCAGCGCATAGCGCCTGCCGGTGCCTTCGATCTCAAAGCCGTACTTCTTATACACCGCGACCGCCGGGGCGTTATCGGCGAACACCGTCAGCTCAATGCGCTCGACGCGCAGCCAGTTGTCGCACATATCAATCATGGTGCGCATCAGGGCGCTGGCGACGCCGCGGTTATGCCAGCGCGAATCCACGCTGATACCAAAATCGGCGACGTGGCTACGGCGAGGGCGTTGGACGACGGCAATGCATAAATGCCCCACGACTTGCCCATCGATACAGGCCACCAGCTGCTTCACGCCGGGCGTATCGGTTAGCCGCTCCCGCCACATATGCTCGGATGGATGAGGGACCTGTAGCGTGTTGTGATACACCTCCGGCTGGGCGTGAATTTGACGAATCGCGTCAACATCTTTCGGTTCAGCATGGCGTATCACGATGTCACTCATTCCTTGTTCCTCATTTGGTTAAAAAGACCCTTTAAACATCACTGACTCCGGCGTTCGAGTCAACACGCATTAATTGCAAAAAAAAGTAGACAAGTGCGAATGAGAATGATTATTATTGTCCTGCATTCAGGGAGACCCTTGCGGAAAGCCTGAAAGCACGACATTGCTCACATTGCTTCCAGTATTACTTTAGCCAGCCGGGTGCTGGCTTTTTTTTGCGCTCATTTCAGGCATGTTGCGATTTGGCGGATTTCACCGCTTCTTCCGCGACCAGGCCGACGATATTACTTTTATTTTTGCTCTCCGCCGCGGCCAACACCTCCGCGCTGCCGGTAAACAGGCCGCCCTTTTTAATCGCCAGCGCGCGATAGGCGAGGGTGCCGTCGAGGTTGCCATGTTCCTCAATAGCAATGCTATCGCCACGGCACTGGCCATGAACCTTGCCGTCGACGATCAGCTCGCGGCAACTGATATTGCCCTCAACCTCACCTTCGCGCATCACCTTAATGAGATGTTCTTTGGCCTCAATGTTGCCGGTGACCTGGCCGTGGATATAGACATGGCCGCTGGCGACGATATTGCCGACAAAATGCACGCCGCTGGCGATCACCGTGGTTTCCTGTTTTTTGACGCTTGCCGTTTCTGGCTCTGTTGCCGCCACGGCTGGCGCCGCGACTTCAGCAGCCTGCGCTTCGGTTTTATTTTTCTTCATAAACATAGCGTTAATTTTTTCCCGTTGGGTATGAGTAAGGAAAGCGAAAAGGGTACAGGCCGCCGCCAGGCGCGCCAGCGCGGCCTCATCGCTAAACCAGGCGATCAGTGCAAGAAGCCAGAAAAAAATGGCGCAGTTTATGGCGAGATACTTTTTTTCCATCAGCAGCGGCTGGCTACTCCATTAGTCTTTAGCAACGTCCTGGTTTTGCCCTTCACTTATCCGCAGTTTCGTCATTGGGATCAAGACTTTCTGTTGAAAAATTGAAATTTAATGACTTATTAATCAATTGCTTATTAATAATTGTGTATAAGTGATAACCGAAATATTTTGCCGGTGAATTTTCCAGTTCAGAGGAAAAGGAGGATGAAGTGAGCCCCCGGCTTGCGCTATGGTTAAAGGCAGCACATCAACTAAGGACAGCGTTATGATTCTGCACTGCGCATTTATTGGTTTTGGTAAAAGCACGACCCGCTACCACCTTCCTTACGTCCTGCATCGCAAAGACCGCTGGCACGTCGCGCATATTTATCGCCGCAGCGCCAGGCCGGAAGAACAGGCGCCGGCGTATTCCCATATCCACTTCACCAGCGACCTCGATGAAGTGCTGAACGACCCGCAGGTCAAACTGGTGGTGGTCTGCACCCATGCCGATAGTCACTTCGAATATGCGAAGCGGGCGCTGGAAGCGGGGAAAAACGTACTGGTCGAAAAACCCTTTACTCCGACGCTGGCAGAGGCGAAAGCCCTGTTTGCGCTGGCGAAAAGCAAAGGGTTGACGGTGACGCCTTATCAGAACCGCCGCTTCGACTCCTGTTTCCTGACCACCAAAAAGGTGATTGAAAGCGGTAAGCTCGGCGAACTGGTGGAAATTGAAAGTCATTTTGATAACTACCGACCGGTGGCGGAAACCATCCAGGGGGGACCGCAAAGCGGCGATTTCTATGGCCTCGGGGTGCATACCATGGACCAGATCATTTCGCTGTTTGGTCGCCCGGATCATGTTTCCTACGATCTGCGCTCACTACGCAATAAAGCCAATCCCGATGACACGTTTGAAGCTCAACTGTTTTATGGCGACCTGAAAGCGATCGTCAAAACCAGCCATCTGGTGCAGATTGACTACCCGAAATTTATCGTTCATGGCCATAAAGGCTCGTTTGTGAAATACGGCATTGACCAGCAGGAGACCAGCCTGAAGGCCAACATTATGCCGGGCGACGCGGGGTTCGGCGCTGATGACAGCGTAGGGCAACTGGTCTACATCAACGAGGCGGGCGTGGCGGTACGTGAAGAGGTGCCGCTGGAAACCGGCGACTACGGACGAGTGTATGACGCTCTGTATGACACCCTCGTTAACGGCCAGCCGAATTACGTCAAGGAATCTGAAGTTCTCACCAATATGGAGATTCTGCAGCGCGGCTTTGAACAACCTTCTCCGGCTACTATTACCCTCGCAAAATAAGAAAATCTGGCTCCTCGCCGCTTGTTCATATTTTTTGAACAGAGGAGTCAATTTTCACCCTCTATGATCGCCGGCGGAATGGGTCCACACTTACTCCATCGAAAACATACGGGGGTGCAACATGATCTACTTACGCAAAGCTAACGAACGTGGCCACGCTAACCATGGCTGGCTGGATTCCTGGCATACTTTCTCTTTCGCCAACTACTACGACCCGAACTTTATGGGTTTCTCCGCGCTGCGCGTGATTAACGATGACGTAATCGACGCCGGCCAGGGGTTTGGCACCCACCCGCACAAAGACATGGAAATCCTGACTTATGTACTGGAAGGCGCGGTTGAGCACCAGGACAGCATGGGTAACAAAGAGCAGGTTCCGGCTGGCGAGTTCCAGATCATGAGCGCGGGTACCGGCGTGCGTCACTCTGAGTACAACCCGAGCAGCACCGACCGCCTGCGTTTGTATCAGATCTGGATTATTCCAGAAGAAACCGGCATTACGCCGCGCTACGAGCAGCGCCGCTTTGATGCCGCGCAGGGCAAACAGCTGGTGCTGTCGCCAGATGCGCGCGAAGGGTCGCTGAAAGTGCATCAGGATATGGAACTGTATCGCTGGGCGCTGCTGAAAGATGAGCAGTCGGTTCACCAGATTGCCGCGGAACGTCGCGTGTGGATCCAGGTAGTGAAAGGCGAAGTGACGATTAACGGCACCAAAGCCACCACCAGCGATGGTCTGGCGATTTGGGACGAGCAGGCGATTTCGGTTCACGCCGACAGCGATAGCGAAATACTGCTGTTCGATCTGCCGCCGGTTTGATACGCGTCATCCTTCAAGCCGCATTTTTGTTGGCTCTCCTCACTCACCCCGGTCGCGTACCCTTTGTACGCTTCCGGGGATTCGTTGCGTTGCCGCCTCAATGCAACTTGAATGATTTTGCGTATTAACTCTAAATAAATCTTTTGGCCCTTTTTTCTCCGGGAAGGTTGCGCTTTGTCCGTGATAAACTGAGAAAATGTTTCCCAGCCGATCACAGTCAGGACGATGAAAAAGAAAAGACCCGTACTTCAGGATGTAGCCGATCTTGTCGGCGTGACCAAAATGACGGTCAGTCGCTATTTACGTAACCCGGAACAGGTTTCTGAGGCCCTGCGTGGCAAGATTGCCGTTGCACTCGATGAGCTGGGTTATATTCCCAATCGCGCTCCTGATATTCTCTCCAACGCCACCAGCCGCGCCATCGGCGTGCTGCTGCCCTCGTTAACCAACCAGGTCTTCTCGGAAGTGCTACGCGGCATTGAAAGCGTCACCGACGCCTTCGGTTATCAAACCATGCTGGCGCACTACGGCTATAAGCCGGAGATGGAAGAGAAGCGTCTCGAATCGATGCTCTCCTGGAATATTGACGGCCTGATCCTCACTGAACGTACTCACACGCCGCGCACGTTGAAAATGATTGAAGTGGCCGGGATCCCGGTGGTTGAGCTGATGGACAGCCAGTCGCCGTGCCTCGACATTGCCGTCGGTTTCGATAACTTCGAAGCGGCGCGGCAGATGACGGCGGCGATTATCGCCCGCGGTCACCGCCACGTTGCTTATCTCGGCGCGCGTCTGGATGAACGTACTATCATCAAACAGAAGGGGTACGAGCAGGCGATGCTCGATGCCGGCATGACGCCCTACAGCGTGATGGTGGAGCAATCCTCTTCCTACTCGTCAGGGATTGAGCTGATGCGTCAAGCGCGTCGCGAATATCCGCAGCTCGACGGCATCTTCTGCACCAACGATGACCTCGCGGTCGGCGCGGCGTTCGAGTGCCAGCGTCTGGGGCTGAAAATCCCGGACGACATGGCGATAGCCGGTTTCCACGGTCACGATATCGGTCAGGTGATGGAGCCGCGTCTCGCCAGCGTACTGACCCCGCGTGAGCGCATGGGGCGCATCGGCGCCGAGCGTCTGCTGGCGCGCATCCGCGGTGAGACGATTACCCCTAAGATGTTAGATTTAGGTTTCACATTGTCACCGGGTGGATCTATTTAAACCGACAAGTTTGAAGTAGATCACACATATTCACATCTGGCACGAATGGTTATTGCTTCTCCCAGGGTCCGGCATGACAATGTTACCGATAACAGTTACCCGTAACACTTGCCCGTAATCATTAACCAGTACGCCGCTTTCGCGCTGTATCAGTCAGCCCCGGCGCGGCGTACCAGTCCAGTGGGAGGACGCTTTGAGCACGACTAACCATGATCACCACGTCTATGTCCTGATGGGCGTTTCCGGCAGTGGTAAATCCGCCGTCGCCAGCGAAGTGGCGCATCAACTGAAAGCCGCGTTTCTCGATGGCGATTTTCTGCATCCGCGCAGCAACATCACCAAGATGGCTTCCGGCGAGCCGCTGAACGACGATGATCGCACCCCGTGGCTGCAGGCGTTGAATGACGCGGCATTTGCCATGCAGCGCACCAACAAAGTTTCGCTGATCGTCTGCTCAGCGCTGAAAAAAAGCTACCGCGACATTCTGCGCAAGGGCAACCCGAACCTCTCCTTTATCTACCTGAAAGGCGACTTCGACGTGATTGAAAGCCGTCTGAAGGCGCGTAAAGGGCACTTCTTCAAAACCCAAATGTTGGTGACGCAGTTTGAAACACTGCAGGAACCAGGCGCTGACGAAAGCGATGTGCTTATCGTCGATATCGACCAGTCACTGGAAGGCGTGGTCGCCAGCACCATTGAGGTGATTAACAAAGGCAGTAACTAGTGAGTACTTTAACGCTTGTTTTAACAGCAGTCGGCTCGGTATTGCTGCTGCTGTTTTTAGTCATGAAGGCGCGTATGCACGCCTTCGTGGCTTTGATGGTGGTTTCTATTGGCGCAGGTCTCTTTTCCGGTATGCCGCTGGATAAAATCGCGGCGACGATGGAAAAAGGGATGGGCGGCACGCTGGGCTTCCTGGCGATAGTCGTCGCGCTGGGCGCGATGTTCGGTAAAATTTTGCATGAAACCGGCGCGGTCGACCAAATTGCGGTGAAAATGCTGAAGTCCTTCGGCCACAACCGCGCGCATTATGCTATTGGCCTGGCCGGCCTTATCTGCGCGCTGCCGCTGTTCTTCGAAGTGGCGATCGTGCTGCTGATTAGCGTCGCGTTCTCCATGGCGCGCCATACCGGCACTAACCTCGTGAAGCTGGTGATCCCGCTGTTCGCCGGCGTCGCCGCCGCCGCGGCATTCCTGCTGCCGGGGCCCGCGCCGATGCTGCTGGCTTCGCAGATGCACGCCGATTTCGGCTGGATGATCCTGATTGGTCTCTGCGCCGCTATTCCGGGGATGATTATCGCCGGCCCGCTGTGGGGTAACTTCATCAGCCGCTACGTTGAGCTGCACATTCCTGACGATATCAGCGAACCGCATCTCGGCGAAGGTAAAATGCCGTCCTTCGGCTTTAGCCTCTCGCTGATCCTGCTGCCGCTGGTGCTGGTCGGCCTGAAAACCATCGCCGCGCGCTTTGTGCCGGTGGGATCCACCGCCTATGAATGGTTCGAGTTTATCGGCCACCCATTCACCGCGATTCTGGTTGCCTGCCTGGTAGCGATTTACGGCCTGGCGGTACGTCAGGGGATGGCGAAAGATCGCGTGATGGAGATCTGCGGCGCGGCGCTGCAGCCGGCGGGTATTATTCTGCTGGTGATTGGCGCAGGCGGCGTCTTCAAGCAGGTGCTGGTGGACTCCGGCGTCGGCCCAGCGCTCGGCGAAGCGCTGACTGGCCTGGGTCTGCCGATTGCGATTACCTGCTTCGTGCTGGCGGCTGCCGTACGTATTATTCAGGGCTCCGCGACCGTGGCGTGTCTCACGGCGGTCGGCCTGGTAATGCCGGTCATTGAGCAACTGAACTACAGCGGCGCGCAAATGGCGGCTCTCTCCATCTGTATCGCGGGTGGTTCGATTGTGGTGAGCCACGTGAACGATGCCGGCTTCTGGCTGTTCGGTAAGTTTACCGGCGCCAGCGAAGCGCAGACGCTGAAAACCTGGACGATGATGGAAACCATCCTTGGCACCACCGGCGCCATCGTCGGGATGATTGCCTTCCAGCTGCTGAGCTAAGCAAAAATAATTTCCCCGGACACCACCACGGTATCCGGGGAAAAATCAGGGTAATGCCGCTTATCCTGAATTCTCTTCGGTAACACGCTTTTTTCCCCTCTTTTCCACTTCCTTCTGCCGTGAATATCAGCGCTACGACAATGATCGTATCGCTCGTCAGGCCTTGCGACACAAGGCTTTATCCGTTTTTTTTCGCAAGCGTGAAAGCGATATTTTTCGTGCCGAATCCATAATCAGGATCAATAAAATAGCGACGGAAAATATTCCATTACGCGGGTTATTTGCCCGATAATCTTTACGCTTTTTATGACTACCAGCGACGGTGGGCGGAGTGTGGGATAAGTTGCTTTTCTGATTGGCGCGCAATCATTGATTAATTTCACTTGCGACTTTAGCTGCATTTTGTAATGTGAAGGACATCCCAGTTGGAAACTGGCCTGGCACTAACAGCACACACCTCGCAGGAATACGTTATGAAAAATGTTGGTTTTATCGGTTGGCGTGGAATGGTCGGCTCTGTTCTCATGCAACGCATGGTGGAAGAGCGTGATTTCGACGCCATTCGCCCTGTTTTCTTCTCCACCTCTCAGCTGGGTCAGCCCGCGCCGTCATTCGGCGGCAGTACCGGGGGGACGCTTCAGGATGCATTCGATCTGGAAGCGCTGAAGGCGCTGGACATTATTGTTACCTGCCAGGGCGGCGATTACACCAACGAGATTTACCCGAAGCTGCGCGAAAGCGGCTGGCAGGGGTACTGGATTGACGCGGCGTCTTCGCTGCGCATGAAAGACGATGCGATCATTATTCTCGACCCGGTTAACCAGGATGTCATTACCGCTGGCCTGAATAACGGCATCAAAACCTTCGTCGGCGGCAACTGTACGGTGAGCCTGATGCTGATGTCCCTCGGCGGCCTGTTTGCCCATGACCTGGTGGAGTGGGTCAGCGTGGCGACTTACCAGGCGGCTTCCGGCGGCGGCGCGCGTCATATGCGCGAACTGCTGAGCCAGATGGGCCAACTGCATGGCCACGTGGCAAGCGAGCTGGCGAACCCGGCTTCCGCGATTCTCGATATCGAGCGCAAAGTGACGTCGCTGACCCGCAGCGGCGACCTGCCGGTCGATAACTTTGGCGTGCCGCTGGCGGGCAGCCTGATCCCATGGATCGACAAACAGCTTGATAACGGTCAGAGCCGCGAAGAATGGAAAGGCCAGGCAGAGACGAACAAAATTCTCGCCACCGCGTCGCCGATCCCGGTCGATGGTCTGTGCGTGCGCGTCGGCGCGCTGCGCTGCCACAGCCAGGCGTTTACCATCAAGCTGAAGAAAGATGTTTCTATCCCGACCGTTGAGGAACTGCTGGCCGCGCATAACCCGTGGGCTAAAGTGGTGCCAAACGATCGCGACATCACCATGCGCGAGCTGACCCCAGCCGCGGTGACCGGCACCCTGACCACCCCGGTAGGGCGCCTGCGTAAACTGAACATGGGTCCTGAGTACCTGTCGGCCTTTACCGTCGGCGACCAGCTGCTGTGGGGCGCCGCCGAACCGTTGCGCCGCATGCTACGACAGCTGGCGTAAACGCAGGACAAACGATAAGGGGTGTGGATACACCCCTTTTTTTTGCGTAATACAAGGAGTAAACGCGGATGTTGGATTTTTCCCCACGGAGGTAACGCAGCCTTGGCTATGCTTTAAGTAAGGAGTTCCTTACCTGAAGGTGGGACGGAGCAGGAGGATGCACGTTGGTGCTGCGCCGTTCAGGTCAAAAAAGTCGCCGGTTACAGGAAAGGGCGACACTTACAACAGGATGAAAGCATGTCGAATCGAATCGATAGAGACGTGATTAATGCGCTGATTGCAGGTCATTTCGCGGATCCCTTTTCCGTGCTTGGCATGCACCGCACCGAGGCGGGGCTGGAAGTTCGCGCATTATTACCAGATGCCACCGAAGTGTGGGTTATTGAACCGAAAACCGGGCGTAAAGTCGGCAAACTCGAATGCCTCGACTCGCGCGGATTCTTTAGCGGCCTGCTGCCGCGGCGTAAAAACGCTTTTCGCTACCAGCTGGCCGTCACCTGGCACGGACAGCAAAACCTGATTGACGACCCTTACCGTTTCGGCCCGCTGCTGCAGGACGTTGATGCCTGGCTGTTGTCCGAGGGAACGCACCTGCGCCCTTACGAAACCCTGGGCGCGCACGCCGACACCATGGATGGCGTCACCGGTACGCGCTTTTCGGTCTGGGCGCCAAACGCCCGCCGGGTCTCGGTGGTGGGGCAATTTAACTACTGGGATGGCCGACGCCATCCGATGCGCCTGCGTAAAGAGTCCGGTATCTGGGAACTCTTCATTCCCGGCGCGCTTAATGGTCAGCTGTATAAATTCGAGCTGATCGACGCTCATGGCAATCTACGCGTCAAAGCCGATCCTTACGCCTTTGAGTCGCAGATGCGCCCGGAAAGCGCGTCGCTTATCTGCGATTTGCCGCCGAAAGTCGAACAGCCGGCGGCGCGCAAAGCCGCGAACCAGTTTGATGCGCCGATCTCTATTTATGAAGTGCACCTCGGTTCCTGGCGCCGCCATACCGACAATAACTTCTGGCTTAGCTACCGCGAACTGGCAGACCAACTGGTGCCATATGCAAAATGGATGGGTTTCACCCACCTCGAACTGCTGCCGGTGAACGAACACCCGTTCGACGGTAGCTGGGGCTACCAGCCGACCGGCCTCTACGCGCCGACACGCCGCTTCGGCACCCGTGAAGATTTCCGCTATTTCATCGATGCCGCCCACGCCGCAGGCCTTAACGTGATCCTCGATTGGGTTCCGGGTCATTTTCCGGCGGATGATTTTTCGCTGGCCTCATTTGACGGCACCTCGCTGTATGAACACAGCGATCCGCGCGAAGGTTATCACCAGGACTGGAATACCCTTATCTATAACTACGGCCGCCGCGAAGTCAGCAATTACCTGGTGGGTAACGCGCTGTACTGGATCGAGCGCTTCGGCATTGACGCGCTGCGCGTCGACGCGGTGGCGTCGATGATCTACCGCGACTATAGCCGTAAAGCGGGTGAGTGGATCCCCAACGAATACGGCGGGCGGGAAAATCTTGAAGCAATCGAGTTTCTGCGTAACACCAACCGTATTCTCGGCGAGCAGACGCCAGGGGCGGTAACGATGGCGGAAGAGTCCACCGATTTTGCCGGCGTGACGCGCCCGCCCGCCGACGGCGGCCTCGGCTTCTGGTTCAAATGGAATCTCGGCTGGATGCACGACACGCTGGACTATATGAAGCTCGATCCTGTCCATCGTCGCTACCATCACGACAAAATGACCTTCGGCATGCTCTACAACTACACCGAGAACTTCGTGCTGCCGCTCTCCCACGATGAAGTGGTGCACGGCAAAAAATCGATTCTCGACCGCATGCCGGGGGACGCATGGCAGCGCTTTGCCAACCTGCGCGCCTACTACGGCTGGCTGTTCGCCTTCCCGGGCAAAAAGCTGCTGTTTATGGGCAATGAATTCGCCCAGGGCCGCGAGTGGAACCACGACGCCAGTCTCGACTGGCATCTGCTGGAGGGCGGCGACAACTGGCACCACGGCGTCCAGCGGCTGGTGCGCGACCTGAACCACACCTACCGTCACCATAAAGCGCTGCACGAGCTTGATTTCGATCCCTACGGCTTCGAATGGCTGGTGGTCGACGATCATGAGCGTTCGGTATTTATCTTTGTGCGCCGCGATAAAGCCGGCAATGAGATTATCGTCGCCAGCAACTTTACCCCGGTGCCGCGGCACAACTACCGTTTCGGCATCAACCAGCCGGGACGCTGGCGCGAAGAATTGAACACCGACTCGATGCATTATCACGGCAGTAACGCCGGAAATGGCGGCGTGGTTGAGAGCGAGCCCGTCGCCAGCCATGGCCGTCAGCATTCGTTGTCGATTACCCTGCCGCCGCTGGCGACCATCTGGCTGGTACGGGAGGCCTGATGACGACGCTTGCCGCGGGAAAACCGACGCCTTTGGGCGCCAGCTATGACGGCAAAGGGGTGAACTTCACCCTGTTTTCCGCCCACGCCGAGCGGGTGGAGCTCTGCGTGTTCGACCAGCAGGGCAACGAGCGGCGCTACGACCTCCCGGCGCGCAGCGGCGACATCTGGCACGGCTGGCTGGCCGATGCGCGTCCAGGGTTACGCTACGGTTATCGGGTGCACGGGCCGTGGGATCCGGCGCAGGGGCATCGCTTCAATCCGGCCAAGCTGCTGCTCGACCCTTGCGCGCATCAGGTGGCGGGTGAACTGTTGGACGACGAGCGTCTGCATGGCGGTATGCATGAACCGGATGCCCGCGACAGCGCAGCCATTGCGCCAAAATCCCAGGTGGTCGATCTGCATTACGACTGGCTCGGTGATAAACCGCCGCGCACGCCGTGGGGCGAAACGGTCATTTATGAAGCCCACGTCAAAGGGTTGACCTGGCTGCATCCGGAGCTGCCGGAGGCGATCCGCGGCACCTATCAGGCGCTGGGCCACCCGCTGATGATCGATTATTTTCGCCGTCTGGGGATTACCGCGCTGGAGCTGATGCCGGTGGCGCAGTTCGCCAGCGAACCTCGCCTGCAGCGGATGGGGCTGAGCAACTACTGGGGCTACAACCCGCTGGCGCTGTTTGCGCTGGAGCCGCGCTACGCCAGCCAGCCGCAGCGGGCGCTCGATGAGTTCCGCGATGCGGTGAAGGTGCTGCACGCGGCGGGCATCGAGGTGATCCTCGATATCGTGCTGAACCATAGCGCGGAAATCGATCTTGAAGGGCCGACAGTCTCCCTGCGCGGTATCGATAACCGCAGCTATTATTGGATCAGGGACGACGGCGATTATCACAACTGGACCGGCTGCGGTAACACGCTCAACCTCAGTCATCCCGGCGTGGTGGAGTATGCCCTGCAGTGCCTGCGCTTTTGGGTTGATGAATGCCACGTCGACGGTTTTCGCTTCGACCTGGCGTCGGTGATGGGGCGTACGCCGGAATTTCGTCAGGACGCGCCGCTGTTTGAGGCCATTCGCCGCGACCCGGTATTGTCGGCGCTCAAGCTGATTGCCGAACCCTGGGATATTGGCCAGGGCGGTTATCAGGTGGGGAACTTCCCGCCGCTGTTTGCCGAATGGAACGACCATTTTCGCGATACCGCGCGCCGTTTCTGGTTGCAACAAAACGTGTCGTTGGGTGACTTCGCCCAGCGCTTCGCCGCCTCCAGCGATCTCTTTGCCCGCGATGGCAAACGGCCTGGGGCGACGATCAATCTGATCACGGCGCATGATGGATTCACCCTACGTGATTGCGTCTGTTTCAATCAGAAACACAATCAGGCGAACGGCGAAGAGAATCGCGATGGGACTAACAATAACTACAGCAATAATCATGGTATAGAGGGATTAGAAGCCAATCTTGCCGTGATTGAGCGGCGGCGCGATAGCGTACATGCGCTCCTGACCACGCTGCTGCTGTCGCAAGGAACGCCGATGCTGCTGGCGGGCGATGAGCATGGCCATAGCCAGCATGGCAACAATAATGTGTACTGTCAGGACAATGCCTTGACCTGGCTGGACTGGCGGCGGGCAAATCACGGGTTAACCGCTTTTGTCGCCGCGCTTATCCACCTGCGTCGGCGCATTCCGGCATTAACCCGTAATCAGTGGTGGCAGGAGCAGGACGGCAACGTGAGCTGGCTCAATCAGCGCGGAGAACCGTTAAACGCCGACGAGTGGCAACATGGCGCCGCGCGGCTGCAAATCCTGTTATCCGATCGCTGGTTGATCGCGCTGAATGCCACCGCGGAGGTGGCGGATATGGTTTTACCTGCGGGGGAGTGGCGCGCCGTTCCTCCATTCGCCGGAGAGGATAATCCGGTCATCATGGCTGTCTGGCATGGGCCCGCGCACGGAGTTTGCGTATTTCAAAGGTCGTAGTCCCTGGGGGTTTTCGGCGCGTTCATGATGAATGGGCCGTGAAGCAGGGGAATCAAAAGGAGTTAATCATGGTTGGGCTAGAAAAGAACGATCCGTTGATGCTGGCGCGTCAACTTCCTCTCAAATCGGTGGCGCTGATCCTTGCTGGCGGGCGTGGTACCCGGCTTAAGGATTTAACCATTAAGCGCGCGAAGCCTGCCGTCCACTTTGGCGGTAAGTTCCGTATTATCGACTTCGCGTTATCTAACTGTCTTAACTCAGGTATTCGCCGCATCGGCGTGATTACCCAGTATCAATCGCACACACTGGTGCAGCATATCCAGCGCGGCTGGTCTTTCTTCAGCGAAGAGATGAATGAATTCGTCGATCTGCTGCCGGCGCAGCAGCGGGTACACGGTGAAAACTGGTATCGCGGTACGGCCGATGCGGTGACGCAGAACCTCGACATTATTCGTCGCTATAAAGCCGAATATGTGGTGATCCTCGCCGGCGACCACATCTACAAACAAGATTACTCGCGCATGCTGATCGACCATGTCGAAAAAGGCGCGCGCTGCACCGTCGCCTGTATGCCGGTGCCCATCGAAGAAGCATCCGCCTTTGGCGTGATGGCGGTCGACGAAAGCGAGAAGATCATCGAGTTCGTCGAGAAACCGGCCAACCCGCCGGCGATGCCGAACGACGCTACCCGCTCGCTTGCCAGTATGGGCATCTATGTCTTTGATGCGGATTACCTTTATGAACTGCTGGCCGCCGACGATCTCGACGAAAACTCCAGCCACGACTTCGGCAAAGATATCATCCCGAAAATTACCGAAGCTGGCATGGCTTATGCACATCCTTTCCCGCTCTCCTGCGTGCAATCCGACCCGCAAGCCGAGCCGTACTGGCGCGATGTCGGGACGCTGGAAGCCTACTGGAAGGCCAACCTCGACCTGGCCTCGGTGACGCCGGAGCTGGATATGTACGACCAGCACTGGCCTATCCGTACCCATATGGAATCGCTGCCGCCAGCGAAGTTCGTCCAGGACCGCTCCGGCAGCCACGGCATGACGCTGAACTCGCTGGTTTCCGGCGGCTGCATTATCTCGGGCTCGGTGGTGGTGCAGTCGGTGCTGTTCCCGCGAGTGCGGGTGAATTCGTTTTGTAACATTGATTCGGCAGTCTTATTGCCGGATGTCTGGGTCGGGCGCTCGTGCCGCCTGCGCCGCTGCGTGATAGATCGCGCCTGCGTCATCCCGGAAGGGATGGTCATTGGGGAGAATGCGGAAGAAGATGCCAGCCGCTTCTATCGTTCAGAAGAAGGGATCGTGCTGGTTACGCGCGACATGCTGCGGAAACTGGGGCACAAACAGGAGCGATAATGCAGGTTTTACACGTATGTTCAGAGATGTTCCCGTTGTTAAAAACCGGCGGTCTGGCTGACGTTATCGGCGCGCTGCCTGCGGCGCAGATCGCAGACGGCGTGGATACCCGCGTGCTGCTGCCGGGGTATCCGGATATCCGCCGCGGGATTACCGACGCGCAGGTCGTCACCCGCCGGGATACCTTTGCCGGGCGCATCACCCTGTTGTTCGGCCATTTTAACGGCGTCGGTATCTATCTGATCGACGCGCCGCATCTCTACGATCGTCCGGGGAGCCCGTATCACGACGCCAACATGAATGCCTATACCGACAACGTGCTGCGCTTTGCGCTGCTCGGCTGGGTGGGGAGCGAAATGGCCTGCGGGCTGGATCCATTCTGGCGCCCGGAGGTGGTGCACGCCCATGACTGGCACGCGGGCCTGACGCCGGCCTATCTGGCGGCGCGCGGCCGTCCGGCGAAATCGGTGTTTACGGTGCACAATCTCGCCTACCAGGGAATGTTTTACTCCTGGCATATGAATGAGATAGAACTGCCGTGGTCGTTCTATAACATGCACGGCCTCGAATTTAACGGTCAGATCTCGTTCCTCAAAGCCGGGCTGTACTATGCCGACCATATCACGGCGGTGAGTCCAACCTACGCGCGGGAAATCACCGAACCGCAATATGCCTACGGCATGGAAGGGCTGCTGCGCCAGCGCCAACATGAGGGCCGCTTGTCCGGCATCCTTAACGGCGTCGATGATGCTATCTGGAATCCGCAAAGCGATCTGCTGCTGGCGGCGCGCTATGACCGAGATAGCCTGGAAGAGAAAGCCGAGAATAAACGGCAGCTGCAAATCGCCATGGGGCTGAAGGTGGATGACAAAGCGCCGCTGTTCGCCGTGGTGAGCCGCCTGACCAGCCAAAAAGGGCTGGATCTGGTGCTGGAGGCGCTGCCGGGCCTGCTGGAGCAGGGCGGGCAACTGGCGCTGCTCGGCGCCGGGGATCCGGTCCTGCAGGAGGGCTTCCTCGCCGCCGCCGCCGAACATCCGGGCCAGGTCGGCGTGCAGATTGGCTATCACGAGGCGTTTTCGCACCGCATCATGGGCGGCGCCGATGTGATTCTGGTTCCCAGCCGCTTTGAACCGTGCGGCCTGACTCAGCTGTATGGCCTGAAATACGGCACCCTGCCGCTGGTGCGCCGCACCGGCGGTCTCGCCGATACCGTGGCCGACTGTTCGCTGGAAAACCTCGCCGACGGCGTCGCCAGCGGCTTTGTCTTTGAGGACAGTAACGCGGTGTCGTTGCTGCGGGCCATCCGGCGCACCTTTGTGTTGTGGTCGCGGCCATCGCTGTGGCGCTACGTTCAGCGTCAGGCGATGAATATGGACTTTAGCTGGCAGGTGGCGGCGAAATCCTATCGTGAACTCTATCAACGCTTGATGTAACCACAGGAGCTATGGCTATGAATGCACCCTTTAGTTATGCATCACCCACGCTGAGCGTTGAGGCGTTAAAGCATTCTATCGCGTATAAGCTGATGTTTATCATCGGCAAAGATCCGGCGATCGCCAACAAACACGAATGGCTGAACGCCACCCTGTTCGCCGTTCGCGACCGCATGGTCGAGCGCTGGCTGCGTTCAAACCGCGCCCAGCTGTCGCAGGAAGTGCGGCAGGTTTACTATCTGTCGATGGAGTTTTTGATTGGTCGCACCCTCTCTAACGCGCTGCTGTCGTTAGGGATTTATGAAGATGTGAATAATGCGCTGGCCGATATGGGGCTCGATCTGGAAGAGCTTATTGATGAAGAAAACGACCCCGGTTTAGGCAACGGCGGTTTAGGGCGCCTGGCCGCCTGCTTCCTCGATTCTCTGGCGACGCTGGGCCTGCCGGGCCGCGGCTACGGTATCCGCTACGACTATGGGATGTTCAAGCAGAACATCGTCGACGGGCGGCAGAAAGAGTCGCCGGATTACTGGCTGGAGTACGGCAACCCGTGGGAGTTCGAACGCCACAATACGCGCTATAAAGTGCGTTTCGGCGGCCGCGTGCAGCAGGAAGGAAAAAATACCCGCTGGATAGAGACCGAAGAGATTATCGCCGAAGCCTACGATCAGATTATCCCCGGTTTCGATACCGATGCCACCAACACCCTGCGTCTGTGGAGCGCGCAAGCCAGTAGCGAAATCAACCTCGGTAAATTCAACCAGGGCGACTACTTTGCGGCGGTGGAAGATAAGAACCACTCCGAGAACGTTTCGCGGGTGCTGTACCCGGATGACTCCACCTATTCCGGGCGCGAGCTGCGCCTGCGTCAGGAGTATTTCCTGGTCTCGGCGACGGTACAGGATATCCTCAGCCGCCACTACCAGCTGCACCGCACCTACGACAATCTGGCGGCGAAAATCGCCATTCACCTCAATGACACCCACCCGGTGCTGTCGATCCCTGAGCTGATGCGTCTGCTGATCGATGAGCACAAATTTAGCTGGGATGAAGCCTTCGAGGTGACCTGCCAGGTCTTCTCCTATACCAACCATACGTTGATGAGCGAAGCGCTGGAGACCTGGCCGGTCGATATGCTGGGGAAAATCCTGCCGCGCCATCTGCAGATTATCTTCGAGATTAACGATTACTTCCTCAAGACGCTGCAGGAGCAGTATCCCAACGATACCGCGCTGCTCAGCCGTACCTCGATCATTGATGAATCCAATGGTCGCCGGGTGCGTATGGCGTGGCTGGCGGTTGTCGTCAGCCATAAAGTCAACGGCGTGTCAGAGCTGCATTCTCGCTTAATGGTCGAGTCGCTGTTTGCCGAGTTTGCGAAGATTTTCCCGATGCGCTTTACCAACGTCACCAACGGCGTCACGCCGCGGCGCTGGCTGGCGTTGGCGAACCCGCCGCTGTCGCAGGTGCTGGATGAGAATATCGGCCACACCTGGCGCACCGACTTAAGCCAACTAAGCGATCTGCAGCAGCATATTGATTATCCGACGGTGAACCAGGCGGTGCGCCGCGCCAAGCTTGAGAATAAGCAGCGTCTGGCGAACTATATCGCCCAGCAGTTGAACGTGGTGGTCAATCCTAAGGCGCTGTTTGATGTGCAGATCAAACGCATCCACGAATATAAACGCCAGCTGATGAATATCCTGCACGTCATCACCCGCTACAATCGGATCAAAGCCGATCCGCAGGCGGAGTGGGTGCCGCGGGTGAATATCTTCGCCGGCAAGGCCGCGTCGGCTTACTACATGGCGAAGCATATTATTCATCTGATCAACGATGTGGCGGCGGTGGTGAACAGCGATCCGCAGATTGGCGATAAGCTAAAAGTGGTGTTTATCCCCAACTACAGCGTGAGTCTGGCGCAGCTGATTATTCCGGCGGCGGATCTCTCCGAGCAGATTTCGTTGGCGGGAACGGAAGCGTCCGGTACCAGCAATATGAAGTTTGCGCTCAACGGCGCGCTAACCATTGGTACGCTGGATGGCGCTAACGTTGAAATGCTGGAGCACGTCGGCGAGGACAATATCTTTATCTTCGGTAATACCGCGGAACAGGTAGAAGCCCTGCGCAGTAACGGCTATAAACCGCGCGACTATTATGAGCAGGATGAGGAGCTGCATCAGGCGTTGACGCAGATTGGCACCGGCCTGTTCAGTCCTTCGGAGCCTGGCCGCTACCGCGACCTGCTGGATTCGCTGATCAACTTTGGCGACCACTATCAGGTACTGGCGGACTACCGCAGCTACGTTGATTGCCAGGATAAGGTGGACGAGCTGTACCGCCATCCGGAGGAGTGGGCCAATAAAGCGATGATGAACATCGCCAATATGGGCTATTTCTCATCCGACCGCACGATCCAGGAGTACGCCAAACATATCTGGCATATCGACCCGGTTCGTTTGTAATCGGTTAAGCATCAGTAAAACGGGGCCAGTTGGCCCCGTTTTTGTGTGTGCGGTGATGTAGCCCGGGCCAGGCGTCAGCCGCCGCCCGGGGTATATCAGGACGCTAACGACAGTTCAGACTTTCCCGTATGTTGCGCCAGCCACTCGCTGATACGCGCCTGCTGCTCGGCATTCAGCCACATCCCCTGTTTGGTACGGCGCCAGATAGCGTCATCCAGGCTGCGAACCCACTCGTGTTCGACCAGGTACTTCAGCTCGGCTTCATAAAACTCGTGGCCAAAATCTTCTCCCAGATCGGCAAGCGAAGTCGCTTCGCCAAGGATCCACTCGCTGTTGCTACCGTAGGTTCGGGCGTAGTGGCGGGCCATTGATTCGCTGATAAACGCGAAACGACGGCGCAGTTTCGCCGCGTAGTCGTCGCGGTCGCCGCCGATATCGCCGCCGGGCAGAACGGCGGTTTTAGTCCACGCCGGGCCAATCCCCTGATAATACGGGGTCAGTTTTTCCAGCGCATGTTCCGCCAGTTTACGGTAGGTGGTGAGTTTGCCGCCGAATACCGACAGCAGCGGCGCCTGACCGTTCTCATCATGAATATCGAGGGTATAGTCGCGGGTAATCGCCTGCGGCGAGTCGGATTCATCGTCGCACAGCGGACGCACGCCGGAGTAGGTCCAGACGATATCGTCGCGCGACAGCGTCTTTTTAAAGTGCGCGTTGTAGACGTTCAACAGGTAGTTGATCTCTTTATCGTCGATCGCCACCTCTTTTGGATCGCCGTTGTACTCGACGTCGGTGGTACCGATAATTGAGAACTCATCCATCCACGGGATGACAAACACGATACGTTTATCTTCGTTTTGCAGGATATAGGCCTGCTTCTGGGTGTGCACGCGCGGCACCACGATATGGCTGCCTTTGATCAGACGGATGCCATAGGGCGAGCGCAGATGCATGCCTTCGTCGAAGAAATGTTTCACCCACGGGCCGGTGGCGTTAACCAGGCCGCGCGCGTGCCAGGTGAATTTTTCGCCGCTATCGATATCTTCCGCTTCCACCACCCACAGGCCGTTTTCGCGTTTTGCCGAGATAGCGCGGGTGCGGGTGCGAACCTCACCGCCTTTACGTACCACCATCTGGGCGTTAGCAAGAACCAGACGCGCATCGTCGACCCAGCAGTCGGAATATTCGAAACCGCGCACGATTTCCGGCTTAAGTACCGATTCCGCGCCAAAGCGCAAACCGGTCGAGCCCGGCAGGCTGGTGCGTTTGCCGAGGTGATCGTATAAAAACAGACCGATACGAATCATCCACGCCGGGCGCAGATGCGGGCGATGTGGTAAGCGAAAGCGCATCGGGAAGGCCAAATGCGGCGCCATTTTTAATAACACCTCGCGCTCCGCCAGCGCTTCGCTGACCAGGCGGAATTCGTAGTGTTCCAGGTAGCGCAGGCCGCCGTGAATTAGTTTTGAGCTGGCGCTCGAGGTGGCGCAGGCAAGGTCTCTCGCTTCCAGCATCAGCACGGATAAACCGCGCCCGGCGGCGTCTGCCGCGATACCGGCACCGTTGATGCCTCCGCCTATCACAATCAGATCTTTGATTTCCACGCTCGCACCTCGTTCACTTTCGTTTAAGCTCATAAATGTTCGATATCGCTCACTATAGCAAACAAACGCGCTTTTGGTAACATCAAAAAAACATTTCAGAGTGATGCATGTAACATATTGGCGTTTATTTACCGCCTGACGGTACACTAGCGGGTAAAATCAGGGTCGGTCACCGCCCGTCATGAAGTGCAATAGAGAAGAGAATCATGGAACAATTTGAATGTATCAATGTAGAAGAAGCGCATCAGAAACTGCATCAGCAGAAGGCGGTGCTGGTCGATATCCGCGACCCGCAAAGCTATGCCATGGGGCACACGCCGGGCGCGTTTCATCTGACCAACGATACCCTGGGCGCTTTTATGCGCGATAACGACTTTGAGACGCCGGTGATGGTGATGTGCTACCACGGCAACAGCAGTAAAGGCGCCGCGCAGTATTTACTGCAGCAGGGCTTCGAGAACGTCTACAGCGTCGACGGCGGTTTTGACGCCTGGCATCGTCATTTCCCGGCGGAAGTTGCACACGGCTCGCTATAAGCGCGGTACGGTATATACTAGCCCCCTTTGTGTGGAATAAGCGATCCGCTGTATGTTAATGATTACCTCTTTTGCCAACCCGCGCGTGGCCCAGGCGTTTGTCGACTATATGGCGACGCAAGGGGTCATCCTGACTATCCAACAGCACACGCAGAGCGATGTCTGGCTGGCTGATGAAACCCAGGCCGCGCGGGTGCAGGCCGAGCTGGCCCGTTTTCTCGAAAACCCGGCCGACCCGCGCTATCTCGCCGCCAGCTGGCAATCGGGGCATACCAATAGCGGATTGCATTATCAACGCTTCCCGTTTTTAGCTACCCTGCGTAACAACGCCGGGCCGTTTACGTGGGCGATTTTGCTGGCCTGTATCCTGGTCTTCATACTGCAAAACGTTCTGGGCGATCAGACGATGATGATCTGGCTTGCCTGGCCCTACGATCCTTCGCTGAAATTCGAAGCCTGGCGCTATCTTACCCATGCTTTCATGCACTTCTCGCTGATGCATATTCTGTTTAACCTGCTATGGTGGTGGTACCTCGGCGGTGCGGTGGAGAAGCGCATCGGTAGCGGCAAACTGGTGGTGATTACCATTATCAGCGCTCTGCTGAGCGGATTCGTCCAGCATCAGGTTAGCGGCCCGTGGTTCGGCGGTTTGTCGGGGGTAGTCTATGCATTAATGGGCTATGTCTGGCTGCGCGGCGAGCGCGACCCGCAGAGCGGTATTTATCTGCAACGCGGTCTGATCCTCTTCTCTTTAGTGTGGTTAGTGGCAGGATGGTTTGATGTTTTCGGCATGTCGATCGCCAATGGCGCGCACGTGGCGGGCCTGGCAGTCGGGCTGGCAATGGCGTTTGTCGATACGCTAAATGTGCGAAAACGAACGTAGAGATTCCCAGGGATATTTCATGAAACAAACACAACGTCATGACGCGATTATCGAGCTGGTAAAAAAACAGGGATACGTCAGTACCGAAGAGCTGGTGGAGCAGTTTGCCGTCAGCCCGCAGACTATTCGTCGCGATCTGAATGATTTAGCGGAACAAAAAATGATCCTCCGCCACCACGGCGGCGCGGCGATGCCTTCAAGCTCAGTCAACACCTCGTGGCACGACAGGAAAGCGACCCAGACGGCGGAAAAAGAGCGCATCGCGCGGAAAGTGGCGAGCGAAATCCCCGACGGCGCAACCCTGTTTATCGACATTGGCACGACGCCGGAAGCGGTGGCCCATGCGTTGCTCGATCATAATGACCTGCGGATTGTGACCAACAATCTCAACGTCGCGAATACGCTGATGGTGAAAGACGATTTTCGCATTATCCTCGCCGGTGGCGAGCTGCGTAGCCGCGACGGCGGGATCATCGGCGAAGCGACGCTCGATTTTATCTCCCAGTTCCGCCTCGACTTCGGCATTCTTGGTATTAGCGGTATTGATAGCGACGGTTCGCTGCTGGAGTTTGATTACCATGAAGTGCGCACCAAGCGGGCGATTATCGAAAACTCGCGCCACGTGATGCTGGTGGTGGATCACTCGAAGTTTGGCCGTAATGCGATGGTGAACATGGGCAGCATTAGTATGGTCGATGCGGTTTATACCGATATCATGCCGCCCGCAGGCGTGCTGAAGGTGATTAAAGACAACAACCTGCAGCTGGAGCTGTGCTAAACGGCGTTATACGCCGTATCCCATCATTTTGAGCAACCGCTGGGCATGCTGAACGGCATCCTGGCGGTGCGCGACGCCCAGTTTCTGATATAGATTGCGAATATGCGTTTTAATCGTGGTGGCCGCGACATCCAGTTCGCCGGCGATCTGCTCGTTGCTGTAACCGGAATAGATAAGCCCTAACACCTGCCACTCGCGCTGGGTCAGCGGACTGGTGCGGATAAGCTCCGGCACTTCCGGGTGGTTCAGCAGCCGTTCGACGAAGCTCTCGTCGAAATGGGCGAATTTATGTCGATGATGCTGGTTAATATCGCGTAGGATGCGCTGGGCGCGGTGCTGCTCCAGCTCCGGCAGCGTATTCAGTTGAATCAGTTGGCGCAGCTGCTGGGCCATGGCTTCGCCTTCAATCACGAAGTGGTTGATAAAGCCGGTGCGGTTAGCGAGGGTTAAAGCTTCCATTAACACTTTTTGCGCCTCGCCCTTGCGCTCCGCCTGCCAGTACAGCTGGTTCAACAGCAGCAGGTTACGGTTGATATCGCTCATCAGCCGCAGCGAGCGGGCATTTTCATTTAACTCTTCCAGCACCATTTCGGCGGAATCAAAATCACCGAGAAGGATCTGTGCGCGGGCAATGTTGCGCCACTGGCTTTGCAGGAAGTGGTTATTGGCGAATTCAGGTTTCGGCGTCTGGCGCAGCCAGTTGGCCGCTGCGGTTTTATCACCGGTCATCTGCCAGTAGATCACCCGCACTTTGTCGGCGTTAGAGACCCAATCGCTGTGATAGTGGCCGTTGCCCAGCAGATTTTCCAGGCGGTTTAATAAGCTGCGGGCGTTGTCGAGATCGCCGCGCGCCAGCGAGCACTGCACCATCAACGCCAGGCACTGCAACTGCTGCTGCGGCTGGTAGTTTGCCAACACAGCGATGCCGCTGCGGGCGCTTTCTTCTGCTTCATCAAGACGCGCCCACGCCCACAGCAGCTGCGCGCGGATGCGCAACAGGAACTCATGCATCGGCAGCTGTTCAAGATGCTGATCGCGGATAAGCTGGAAAGCTTTATCCTGAATCTCCCATGCCGCCTGCAGGAAGCCCTGGGCAAACAGAATCTCGCTCTGCTGGATCATGCTCCACAGGGCGTAGTGCCAGACGTCATGACGGCGAGCCATCTGTTCTGTTTGCTGCATCACCGCCAGCGATTTGCTCAGATGGCCTTTGCAGTGCAGCACTTCGCCGTGAACGGAAGTGGCGACGATGCGGCTGTAATAGCTCGCCAGCGGCAGTTCATCCAGCGCCACCATTGCCAGACGCTCGGCTTCGTCCTGATCGCCGGCGTTGATAGCGACCTGCGCGCGCAGGGCGTTGAAATCGCCGTGCATCGCGGTATCCATTTCGACATCCATCTCCTGCTCGGCGCGGGCCAGCAGGGTATTCACTTCGCTATAGCGATGCTGGCTCTGCATCAGCCAGGCCTGTAACAGGATCAGCCGCGGGTTTTCCAGCAGGTTCGACCACGGCAGCGCCGCCAGCGATTGTTCCAGCAGACCCAGCTCGCTGTGGTTGAACATGCCCCAGGCGTGGTTGAGCAAAATATCGCGCAGCATGGCGGCATCGCCAGCGGCAAGCGCATGATGGATGGCTTCGGTGGGGAATCCCTGCGCCATCCACGCTTCGGCGGCGGCGCGGTGAATTTCCGGTAGCTCGGTGGCCATTTCCCACTGACAGCGCTGGCGCAGGAAGTTGCCGAATAGCGGGTGATAGCGGAACCACTCGCCGGAGTCATCCATCCGGTGCAGAAACAGCCCCTGACGTTCGATCTCTTCCAGCTGCATCTGGCCGTTCTCTTCGCCGGTGACGCGGACGATAAGCGCGTCATTCATCGAGCGCAGCAGCGAGCTTTTTAACAAGAAGCTGCGGGTACGGGCATCGACGTTATCCAGCACTTCATCGACCAGATAGTCGGAAAGGTGGCTGGCGTTAATCCCGGCGAGACGACGGGCGGAGTGCTGGGCTGAGGTGTTTTTCTGCCGGGCGGAGAGGGCGATGAGCTGCAGGGCGGTGGCCCAGCCGGCGACGTCATCGCACAGGCGACTGCTGTCATCGGCTTCAATGGGGGAGGCGAGGCGGCAGTCAAAGAACTGTTTCGCCTCCTGATGAGTAAAAGCCAGCTGTTGGCTGCCGATTTCCAGTAACTGCTCGCGCACCCGTAGGTTGGCGATCCCCAACTGCGGCAGGTTGCGCGACAGCACTACCAGCGTCATGGTCTCTGGCTGATGGCGCAAGAAGAAGCGCATGGCATCGTGGATCACCGGATTGGTAATCAGGTGATAATCATCAATGACCAGGTACAGCGGACGCTGCCAGTCGGCAAGCTCAATAAACAGCTGCGCAAACAGCGACGGCAGGCTGGCGTACTGGCGCTTTTGCACCATGGCTTCGCTGGCGGCGCAGTGGCCGCCTGTCGCCTGTTGAATCGCCGCAATCAGATAGCTGGCGAAGCGCTCTTGTTGATTATCGCCTTCATCAAGCGAAAACCAGCCAAGGTCATGTTTACCCGAAGCCCATTGCGAAACGAGCGTGGTTTTGCCGTAACCTGCCGGGCTGGTCACCAACGCGAGACGATAATTGTTCGCGCCGGAAAGTTTCGCCAGCAACCGTTCGCGAACCACAGTGTGTTCAAGACGGGATGGACGACTTAATTTTGACGGAATCAACATAGTTCACTTTTTCGCTGTGCAAGAAAGGGATGGGGATTTTTTTTGCGCTTCGTAATTAATGACTCCTAAGGTCGGCGATAATGAAAGTTATTGCAAGTTATGTCCAAAATTGATGCTCTTGAATTTGCTCTCGGTCACAATTTCTCGCTTCGGTTTTTAATTAGCTTTAAACCGGTACCAGAACGCGTCATGCCTCGGTTTACGACGATTTCGTCCGGGACGAAATTACTTTACCCGGCATTTTTTGTAGTTGATTGTTTTTATTAAATTATCGTCAGTGGATTCTTAGGTTTAATCTATTTCACGTATTTTTGTCATGGCATCTTTTTATTCTGTCAGTAGTTTATTTTTTATTTCACGATAATGGCCTGTGCGAATTTTGCTTTGCGCTATGAATTGCGCTGTAACAAATTTGCCGTTCGTTGCGCTGGCGAAATTATTGTTCTACACGCGCAATAGGGCGGCGAATTCCCGTCGACGAGCTAACGTTAAAGTGGCCGCGATCACAATTTTCGCTCATCCCCGCTACTCCTCCCTGTCTAATCCCCCTCGGGAGGAGGCAGCGGCCTCGGGAGGTCGGCACACTAAGGCTAACGTTTTAGTAAAGGACCAGGATTTCTTATGTCACAGACTTCTTTTAACCAGGCTCAGTTTCAGGCTGCACTGACGCGTCAGTGGCAGCGTTTCGGTTTATCGTCAGCCGCAGAGATGACCCAACGCCAGTGGTGGCGCGCGGTCAGCGGCGCGCTGGCGGAGCTTTTGGCGGCGCAACCGGCGGCGGAAGCCGTTAAAGGACAGCGCCACGTTAACTACATTTCGATGGAGTTCCTGATCGGTCGCCTGACCGGTAATAACCTGCTCAACCTGGGCTGGTATGAAGGAGTGAGCGAGACGCTGAAGGCGTACGACATCCAGTTGACCGACCTGCTGGAAGAAGAGACCGATCCGGCGCTGGGCAACGGCGGCCTGGGCCGTCTGGCGGCCTGCTTCCTGGATTCTATGGCCACCGTCGGCCAGTCGGCGACCGGTTACGGCCTGAACTACCAGTACGGTCTGTTCCGTCAATCCTTCGCTGACGGTCAGCAGATGGAAGCGCCGGATGACTGGGGACGCGGCAGCTATCCGTGGTTCCGCCACAACGAAGCGCTGGATGTGCAGGTGGGCATTGGCGGTAAAGTCAGCAAAAGCGGCGAATGGCAACCGGCTTTCGTGATTACCGGCGAAGCCTGGGATCTGCCGGTGCTTGGCTATCGCAATAACGTCGCGCAGCCGCTGCGCCTGTGGCAGGCAAAACATGCCCATCCGTTCAACCTGACCAAATTCAACGACGGCGATTTCCTGCGCGCGGAGCAACAGGGTATCGACGCCGAAAAATTGACCAAGGTGCTGTATCCGAATGACAACCATCTGGCGGGGAAAAAACTGCGCCTGATGCAGCAGTACTTCCAGTGCGCCTGCTCGGTGGCCGATATTCTGCGTCGTCACCATCTGGCTGGCCGCAAGCTGCATGAGCTGGCGGATTATGAAGTGATCCAGTTGAACGACACCCACCCGACCATCGCCATCCCGGAGCTGCTGCGCGTGCTGCTTGATGAGCACCAGATGAGCTGGGACGATGCGTGGGCCATCACCAGCAAAACCTTCGCTTACACCAACCATACTCTGATGCCGGAAGCGCTGGAGTGCTGGGATGAGAAGCTGGTCAAGGCGCTGCTGCCGCGCCACATGCAGATAATCAAAGAGATTAACGACAGATTTAAACTGCTGGTGGAGAAAACCTGGCCGGGCGATAAGCAGGTGTGGGCGAAGCTGGCGGTGGTCCATGATAAACAGGTTCGCATGGCCAACATGTGCGTGGTGAGCGGCTTTGCGGTGAACGGCGTCGCGGCGCTGCACTCCGATTTGGTGGTGAAGGATCTGTTCCCGGAATATCACCAGCTGTGGCCGAACAAATTCCATAACGTGACCAACGGCATTACGCCGCGTCGCTGGATTAAACAGTGTAATCCGGCGCTGGCTGCCCTGCTTGATAAGACGCTGAAGAAAGAGTGGGCCAACGATCTCGACCAGCTGATCAAGCTGGAGAAGTACGCCGACGATGCCAAATTCCGTCAGGTTTATCGTGACATTAAGCAGGCGAATAAAGTGCGTCTCGCTGAGTTCGTGAAGCGGCGTACCGGTATCGACATCAACCCGCAGGCGATTTTTGATATCCAGATTAAGCGCCTGCACGAATACAAACGCCAGCACCTCAACCTGCTGAATATTCTGGCGCAGTATAAAGAGATCCGCGAAAACCCGCAGGCCGACCGCGTACCGCGCGTCTTCCTGTTTGGCGCTAAAGCCGCGCCGGGCTACTACCTGGCGAAGAATATTATTCTGGCGATCAACAAGGTGGCCGAGGCGATCAATAACGATCCGCTGGTGGGCGATAAGCTGAAAGTGGTCTTCCTGCCGGATTACTGCGTATCGGCGGCGGAAATGCTGATCCCGGCGGCGGACGTCTCCGAGCAGATTTCCACGGCGGGTAAAGAGGCCTCTGGTACCGGCAACATGAAGCTGGCGCTGAACGGCGCACTGACCGTCGGCACTCTTGACGGCGCCAACGTTGAAATCGCCGAGCAGGTTGGCGAGGACAATATCTTTATCTTCGGCCATACCGTGGAAGAAGTTAAGGCGTTGAAGGCGAAAGGCTACGATCCGCTGAAATGGCGCAAGAAAGATAAGCTGCTGGACGCGGTGCTGAAAGAGCTGGAAAGCGGTAAATATAGCGGCGGCGACAAACACGCCTTTGATCAGATGCTGCATAGCCTGCTGCAAGGCGGCGATCCTTACCTGGTGCTGGCTGACTTTAGCGCTTACGTCGCGGCGCAGAAGCAGGTAGACGAACTGTATCGCGACCAGGAAGCCTGGACCCGTGCGGCGATCCTCAACACCGCGCGCTGCGGCATGTTCAGCTCCGACCGCTCTATTCGTGATTATCAGCAACGTATCTGGCAGGCAAAACGCTAAGGACAGGCCTATGGAGAATAAACGCCTTGATAATGCCGCGCTGGCGGCGGGGATCAGCCCCAGCTATATCAACGCGCACGGCCAGCCGCAGTCGATCGCGGCGGCCACCAAACAACGTTTGCTGGATGCTATGCATCGTACGTCTACTGCCGCGAAAGCGGCAGTAGAACCGCTGCCCAGCGTCAAGGTTTTTACTCACGGTAAAAAAATGCAGTTGCCGGTAGCGGGAAGCGGCGCGTTTCACTGGCTGCTGACGACCGAAGAAGGTAAGCAGTATCAGGGTGAGACGCGCGGCGGCGAAACGCTCGCTTTGCCTGGGCGATTGCCGACGGGCTATCACACCCTGACCCTCACGCGGGACGGCGAACGCTGGCACTGCCGGGCGATCGTCGCCCCGGCGCGCTGCTACGAACCGCAGGCGCTCAAAGAGGGCAAAAAGCTATGGGGCGCCTGCGTCCAGCTCTACACCCTGCGTTCTGAGAACAACTGGGGCATTGGCGACTTCGGCGATCTACGCGCCATGCTGCCGGAAATCGCCCGTCGCGGCGGCGCGTTTATCGGCCTCAACCCGATTCACGCACTCTATCCGGCGAACCCGGAGAGCGCCAGTCCGTACAGTCCGTCCTCGCGCCGCTGGCTTAACGTCATCTATATCGACGTTAACGCGGTGGAGGATTTCCAGCGTAGCCCTGCCGCGCAGGCATGGTGGCAGCTTGCGGAAACCCAGCAGGCCTTGCAGGCCGCGCGGCAGACCGCTGATGTCGACTATACCGCCGTCACCGCGCTAAAGCTGACCGCGCTGCGTCTGGCGTGGGCCGAGTTTTCTACGCGTGAAGATGAGCAAATGGCGGAGTTCCGTCAGTTCGTGCTGCGCGAGGGCGAAAGTCTCTACTGGCAGGCGGCGTTTGATGCGCTGCATGCCTGGCAAAGCCGTCAGGATCCGATGCGCTGGGGCTGGCCGGCATGGCCGGAAGCGTATCAGAGCACGAGCAGCCCGCAGGTGAAAACCTTCTGTACGGAGCATGCCGATGAGGTGAGTTTCTATCTGTGGCTGCAGTGGCTGGCATATACGCAGTTCGCCGCCTGTTGGCACACCAGCCAGCAGGACGGGATGCCGATTGGCCTGTATCGCGATCTGGCGGTCGGCGTCGCCGAAGGCGGATCGGAGACGTGGTGCGATCGCGAGCTGTATTGCCTCAAGGCTTCCGTCGGCGCGCCGCCGGACATCCTCGGCCCGCTGGGACAGAACTGGGGCCTGCCGCCGATGGATCCGCATGTAATGGTTGCCCGCGCCTACGAGCCGTTTATCGAACTGCTACGGGCGAATATGCAAAACTGCGGCGCATTGCGTATTGACCACGTGATGTCGGTGCTGCGTTTGTGGTGGATACCGTATGGCGAAACCGCCGACCATGGCGCCTATGTGCAGTATCCCGTGGATGACCTGCTGGCGATCCTGGCGCTGGAGAGCCAGCGGCACCGCTGCATGGTCATTGGCGAAGACCTCGGTACCGTACCGGTTGAAATCGTCGGCAAGCTGCGCAAAAGCGGCGTTTACTCGTATAAAGTGCTCTATTTCGAAAATGGCCCTGATAAAACGTTCCGCGCGCCGAAGGCTTATCCACAGCAGTCGATGGCGGTCGCAACGACCCACGATCTCCCGACGCTGCGCGGCTATTGGGAGAGCGGTGATTTGACGCTCGGGAAGACGCTGGGTCTGTATCCGGATGAAGTGGTGCTGCGCGGCTTATATGCCGATCGCGAACAAGCAAAGCAGGGGTTGCTGGATGCGCTGCATCGGCACGGCTGTTTGCCGAAGCGCGCCGGACATAAAGCCTCGCTGATGGCGATGACCTCAACGCTCAATCGCGGGATGCAGCGCTATATCGCCGACAGCAACAGCGCCCTGCTTGGGCTGCAGCCGGAAGATTGGCTGGAGATGGCTTCGCCGGTCAACATCCCGGGCACCAGTACCGAGTATCCCAACTGGCGGCGTAAGCTTAGCGTGACGCTCGAGCAGATGTTTGCCGATGCGCAGGTGAATAAGCTGATTAAAGATCTGGATAAGCGCCGCAAAGCCCGCTAATCCAGAGAGAATTCCCCGGTGGCGCTGCGCTTACCGGGGCTACTGGTAGATACTGTTATCGGTTTGCAACGGTTTTGGTCGGGGAAAACATGTGCTTTGT
>NZ_JBEAII010000010.1:0-47991 GCF_040064515.1 Klebsiella sp. CN_Kp104
TCAGGTGTTAGTGTCCTTACGGACGTGGGGGTTCAAGTCCCCCCCCTCGCACCAATATTCTTACCCTTCTCTGTTTTATCCCATCAGCTTCAAATTCAACATGATCAGCATTATTCCACTGACCAGCGCTACGCTTGACGGCAACAGTACGAAATGACGTAACTGACGGTGCCAGATCATTGCCGCCGATAGTAGTAACCCCAGCACAATCATCACGCGCCAGGCTTCCACCGGCAGGCCAATCATGCCTAACGCCATCACCAGTACGCCAGGCAGCAGAATTCCCCAACCACTCCCTAAAGCTCGCTGCAACATGGTTTCGCCTCTCACAACGATAATGATAACCAATATCATATGATAACTTTTATCATTTGTCATGCCAGAGAGTTTAACTTTTATTACTCTTGCATTCAGGAGTAATGACATACATTCATTGGGATGATAAATTAAGCAAATTAAATCTATATATTACATTGTCTGATCATTTGCGCAGATAGCCTTATATTACGTGTTGTTTTATATTTTTCCCCTTTGGCAGCCATCATCTTGAAACTTAACTACTAATAATGATAGTACCAATATGACTGCACAAACCTGGCGGGCTCATTACGAGCAAAAATATCAGTATTCCTTACGACTTTTTTTATTACTTAATTGTGTTTCTGCCGCTCTGTCGCTGCTCAGTCCGCTGTTTACCATTGTCACCGTCACGCTGCCGAGTTCGCTGATCTGTGCCGCCAGCCTGGGGTTCTTGTTATGGAATTGGAAATTTCCAAAACAGAAAATAAATATTCCTGTTATTTCTCTGTTATTTGGCATGCTATGGGCCTGGCACATCGTAATAAAAGCCTCATTGTTACCACCTCCACATTTTAACTTTCTGGTTATTGCCTTATTAAGCATCCTGTTTATTGGAACTATCGCTTTTTCTAACAATATCATTGCCTTTACTCTACATTCGCTACCGACTTTTATGGTGTGTCTGGTACTGGCCGGCGGCGAACAGTGGATGCGGATGTTTTACTGCTTTGTCCTGCCAGTTGCTGGAATTACGTTGCAAAACATTATGCAAAAGCGCAGCGATAATTTTACCCAAGGGCTAATGGATAAACTGTTGCAAGAGCGTAACACCCTGAACGATCTCAGTATGCTTGATCCATTAACCGGCCTGTATAACCGCCGTGGCCTGCAAAACCGGATGGATAACATCCTGGCAGTGGATACCTGCGAACATTTCATCCTGCTTTTGGATATTGACCATTTCAAAGCCTACAACGATAACTATGGCCATATGATGGGCGACCAGGCGCTAATCCAGGTATCCGCGGCGATTCGTAATTCCGTGCGTTCACGCGATATCGTCGCTCGCTTTGGCGGTGAAGAGTTTATGGTGGTGCTGACCAGCAGCTCGGCGGAATCCGCCTTCCAGACAGCAGAGCGTATTCGCCAACGGGTTTACGATTTAAAAATCGCGCATCGTTTTAACGAAAGCGTCGCCACTCATGTCACTATCAGTATCGGGATGACCCCTCTGGTGAGTGGCGACATCGACAGTGCGATAAAACGCGCCGATAGCGCGCTATATGAAGCCAAAAACCAGGGACGTAATATCATTCTCGTCAACTAACGCTTCCAGCCCGCCGCGAAGGATATGCGGCGCTGACAAATCGCTTGCGCTCCCTGCAACGAACAACTAGTATCAGCAATCATTATCATTTAGATTTGTATCTGGAAATCTGATGGCTTACCGTACCTTCTCCTTCAGCGATGACATCATCTGGCGTGCGCCGCTTGCGCCCGTCGAGCATGCATTGGCGAATGCGGTACGGGAAAAGATCGCTGCGGTACGCCCGCATCTACTGGATTTCCTGCGTCTGGATGAAGAAGCTCCCCCGTTTGCTCTAACCCTCGCGGAATGGTCACAACCAACGTCCCTTAGTTCATTACTGTCCACCTATTCCGACCATATTTATCGCCATCAGCCCAGCCAACCGCGCGAACAAAAACCCCTGCTTTCACTGTGGGCGCAGTGGTATATCGGCCTGCTGGTGCCGCCGCTAATGCTTGCGTTGCTTACGGAAGAACTGGCAATTAGCCTTGAACCGGAGCATTTTCGCGTTGAATTCCATGAAAGCGGGCGCGCGGCTTGCTTCTGGATTGACGTGCATGCCGACCATGAGGCGTTGATGCTTCCCGCGCAAGCGCGTATGGATATGTTGGTCAATAAAGCCCTGAAACCGGTGGTGGAAGCGCTGGAAGCTACCGGCGACATTAACGGTAAGCTTATCTGGAGCAATACCGGCTATCTGATTAACTGGTATCTCGGTGAAATGAAAAATCTGCTTGGCGACGAGCAGGTGAACGCGCTACGTCAACACTGTTTTTTTGCAAAACAGCAGGCCAGTGGCGAGGATAACCCGCTGTGGCGAACGGTAGTCCTGCGCGAAGGGCTGCTGGTACGCCGAACTTGCTGTCAGCGTTATCGCCTGCCGGACGTTCAACAATGCGGCGACTGCACGTTAAAGTAATTACCTGACGGGCGGCAATATGCCGCCCGTTGTCATTTTATGCGGTCTGCTCGTTCTCCTGCGCCGCGCGCTGCGCCTCTTCAGCTTCCTGCGCCAGCAGTTGCTTTTCGTACACTTTAAAGAACGGGAAGTAGATGATAGCCGATACGCAAGCGAGGACAACGACCAGAATCGCCGCGCGGAAATCCCATCCCAACGCCCATGCGCCGCCAATCGGCGCCGGCGCCGTCCACGGCACAACGGAGATAACACGACCGATCAGATCCAACTTCATGGCCGCCCAGGCAATCACCGCGTTAACCATCGGCGCCAGCAGGAACGGAATAAAGAATACCGGGTTCATCACGATAGGCGTGCCAAAGATAACCGGTTCGTTAATGTTAAACAGGCTTGGCACCACGCTTAAACGGCCGATAGAGCGCAAGTGCGCGGAACGGCTGCGCAGATAGCAGAACACCAGCCCCATGGTTGCGCCGGAACCACCGACAACGATGAAGAACGTCCAGAACGCTTCCATAAAAATATGCGGCAGCGGCGCGCCCTGCGCCAGGGCCTGCTGGTTCATTCCCAGATTAGTGAGCCAGAACATCTGCAGCATGCCGGAGACAATCGCCGCCCCGTGAATCCCTGCGAACCACAGCAGGTGGCCAATCAACACTGCCAGCAGAATGGCCGGTAATGAATCCGCGGCGGATACCAGCGGTTTAAAGATAGCCATGATGGCCTGCGGGATCAGCATGTCGAAATGATGCTGGATAAACAGACTCAGCGGATAGAGCGTCAGCACCACCACCAGGACCGGGATCAGCAAATCGAAGGAGTTTTTGATCATCGGCGGCACCTGATCCGGCAGACGGATCCCGATATTGTGCGCCTTCAGGAATCGCATCATCTCCACGCAATAAATCGCCACCAGGATCGCGGTAAAGATCCCGGTACCGCCAAGACTATCAACCGGCAAACTGCCATTGGTTTTTGGCGCAGCGATCAGCAGGAACGCCATGATCGACAGCATGGCGCACATGAAAGGATCGAGCTGGTGCGCCTTTTCATAATGCTTGCCCAGGTTGTAGGAAATCGCCGCGCAGATATAAATGGACATGATGCCCATGGTCATATCAAAAGGCGTCAGGATCCGTCCTTCGAACTCTTTAGCCAAATCCAACCAGGCGCGGGCGAAGCCCCAGGTGGTATCCGGTGAAAAAGGCGGATAAGCGAAGACTAAGAGAAAGGAACCTACGATCATAAACGGCATGGCCGAGATAAATCCGTCACGAATAGCCATGACGTGGCGCTGCGAAGAAATGCGCCCGGCAACGGGACTTATATAGTTCTCTACAAAGCGAAATATCAGATTAAACGCAGCATGGTTAGCAGACATAGCAGCCCTCCTGACAGGCTATCGAAACAGGCCCAACAACGGTAATCTTGCCGCTATGCTGAAATTAACTGCGTATGGACAGTAGCTACCCGGGGTTTAAGGTCGCCATATTGTCAGCAGAAACATCTCACGCGCGGCTGTTAGTTATCTTTGCTACAGGGAGTTACCTTGTCAGTATTCATCGACGAAGGTCATACTGCAACCGGTTACAGTAACCGGTTGCGGCGATTGTGAAGAAGATCCAGAAATCAGAATAATTCCTGATTATCTATCGACAATATTTACAGATTTCCGACCTTGTGACAGATTTAAGCGGAAAACTATCAGGAGAACCCCATGAGTCTGCAGTCCGTGAGGCAGTTTTTTGCTGAACATGCCCCCGATATTGAAATCATCGAATTGAATCAAAGTACGGCGACCGTTGCGCTTGCCGCCGCCGCGCATCGGGTCGAGCCGGGGCAAATCGCTAAGACTTTATCTTTAAAAGTAAAAGACCGGGTTATATTAATCGTCGCCAAAGGCGATGCCCGGCTGGATAATAAAAAACTGAAAGACGCTTTCGGGGCAAAAGCGAGAATGCTCAGCAGCGATGAAGTCGTTACGCTCACCGGACACCCCGTCGGCGGCGTCTGCCCGTTTGGCCTGGAAAATCCGCTGCCGGTTTACTGCGATATCTCGCTCAAACAATATCCCGAAGTTTTGCCAGCAGCGGGGGCTATTCATAGCGCGGTACGAATTTCACCTGAGCGTATGGCGCAACTGACAGAAGCCGACTGGGTCGACGTCTGCCTGTAGATTGCCAGTTATTGCGCCAGGCGCATTCCCCGGCCATCGTCATTATTAGCCGGCAGACACAGCAAAATGTCCGCCGCGCTCAGTAGGCCAATATCAGAGTTAACGCCCAGCTTGGTCATTGCGTTAAATTTATGCGCGCGGATAGTTTTGATATTTCGATCAAGCTGGGTAGCGATTTCGGGTAAAGAATAGCCGTAAGTCATATAACGCAGAATGGTATGTTCCGTTGGGCTAAGAATTTGCCCACAAGAGTTATAGCTGCGATTGAGAATGCTTTCTTTATCCAACGGCGCCTGTTCGATTAGCTGCAGTAAACGCTCCTGCAGGCGAGTAAGACAAGATGATTTATTGAGGATAGTTTGTGGGCTTGAGGGCGTCAGATGACTGATCAGACGCATTTCCGCCGTATTATCCGCCAGTACGATTCGCTGTATTTCAGGGCGAGTTTGCGCAATTTCGTGTAAAAAGAGCAGGCTTTCCAGGCGAATACGCCTGCTACCGGAAAGAGAAAAAATAACGGCGATAAAGTTTTTGGAAGCGAATTCGCGCTTTAAGGCCTGAGTATCTTTATAAAAATGGATGCTATATTTTTTACCCGCTTCATTACTTAAAATGTAACGAAGCGCCATTTCAGTCATTGCGCATTTTTCTACGATAGCGACACATCGTGTTGTGAGATTTTTTTCCATTCCGTGTTATCTCCATAGGCTGAATACAGATTCAGTTCCTTCATTCCTTGAGCGCTATTGATCCAGGCATACATTTCTGCATTACTGCGTAACGAAAGTCGGCGCATGGCGCTATTTTTCTGCGCGCTTATCGTTTTATTGCTTTTTTTCAACAAAGCGGCAATCTGATTAATTCCCCACCCTTTTGCCAGTAGCCGCAACACTTTGCGCTCAGAAAAGGTCAGGATGACCGCTTCGCTTGCTTCATCACCTAAGTTATCCATCTCAGGTGAAAAAAGCGTCTGGCTAATTCTCTCAGCGGAAAGTTTGCCGGCGCGGATGACTTCAATGAAACGTCTTACCGGCTCGCTATCAGAAATCAGCGAACTCTCCGGCCGCATGAGAAACTCGACTGCCAAAGGGAAGCAGGAGTGGCCAACCATAAAAATCCAGTGAATATCCCGGTATTGATTCATTAACGAATAATAATGCTCACAAATATCTCGCGGGCGTTCAATGTGTCCGGAGAGGTCAACGACGACCAGTACGGCGCGGCGAAGCTGCAGTAACGTGAGTTCATCCTGCGAGCCACAGAAACTCAGATCGTAATCAGGGAGATGCTCCCTCAAAATAGCCTTCAGGCCAGATTGCATAACTGGTATTCTACTGATGATGACGCCAAATTTACCTTGTCCTGGCAACATAAAACCTCCGCTTCCTGTCAAAGATTCACATCCAAAATAAATGATGGATGAATGGCTACTATAATATTATTTCACCTACTGAATCTTTATCGTCCCTGGTGGGCATAATGCACGCCCTGAAGTTAATTCCATAACCGTGAGGGATATATAACTATTACTCTCACCAACGATTTACCCTAACACAAAATGATGCCATCAATAAATTAGAAAAAATTAAAGCCCTCATTAGAAAAATTACCTTAAGAATTAAATAAATAACTTATTTAATTTCTTTCCTAAATGCTTTTGGCGAGACGCCATTATATCGCCGAAAGAATCTCGAAAAATAAGCAGCGTCAGTAAACCCTAAATAATCAGAAAGTTGTGTGATGGTCATGCTGGTATATTGCAGGTTACGCCGCGCTTCTAACATTAAGCGTCGATGTAAGACGCCTAATGCGCTGCAGCCATGAAATTCACGACACAAATAATTTAAATGCGTTGTGGAAAGCCCCACTAGCTTTGCATATTCAGCCAGCGGCAAATGTTCCCGGTAATGACTTTCAATCAGGCGGGAAAAATGGCGCATAACGCTACGTTTACGTTCGGCTTTGTCTTCTGCTATCGGTGTCGGCTGGCACTGACGATTCAACCATACCAATAACGCCCCCAGCAGCGAATGCAGCATCATTTCTCGCGCATCATGCTCCTCGCAGTACTCTTCACGCAAAGCGGTAAACAGCGAGTGAATATGGCCGCGTGAGCGTTTTACCGCCACGCACTGCGGCTGTGATAGCACATCAAGCGTTCGACCAAACTGGCTTTCAAAGCGGCTCAGCAGCGGCAGTGAAAGCGACAGGACAAATCCCTGAGTACCGGGGGAAAAACGGAAGCCATGAATGCATAGTGCCGGCACAACCTGAATACAGGCTTCGGTCATGACCCTCGTCGCGCCCTCAACTTCGATTTCAGCGCGCCCCTTGTGCAGATATAATAGCTGCACCATTTCGGCATGTTGATGCACGCGGATATGCCACTCATAAAGGCTGCTGCGCTGCAAAATGGATTCACAATGCAGCAGATCCGGCGTCGGCCAACCGCGCTCTTCGCCATATAATTTAAAAACAGGGATCGTACTTGCGGTCGACATGGCATCTCCGGTTTTCGTTAGCCGTTACGTTACCTGCTCCATCGGCAAACCCACATAATTTTCGGCAATCGTCGTCAGCCCTGCCCGAGATCCCAGATAGTAGCGGCGGTCGGCGGACTGCATTTTTTTATCGAAATCACTTTGTTCAGGGAAGTCATGCAGCAGGCGAGTCATAAACCAGCTGAATCTTTCACCTTTCCATACGCGGTCGAGAGCGAAGCGCGAATAGCTCGCAAGCAGGTCCGCACGGCCATGGCGATAATACTCGCGCAGGATCCGCCATAAATAATTGACATCCGACGCCGCCAGATTAAGCCCCTTCGCGCCGGTTGGCGGCACGATATGCGCAGCATCGCCGACCAGAAATAGCCGGCCATACTGCATCGGCTCGACGACATAGCTGCGCAGCGGCGCAATGCTTTTCTCAAGTGAGTGACCAGTCACTAACTTACTTGCCAGATCCTCCGGCAGACGCCGCTTTAACTCCTTCCAGAAGCGTTCATCTGACCATGCCGAGACGTTATCGCTTAACGGCACCTGCAGATAATAGCGGCTGCGAGTGAGTGAGCGCTGACTACATAATACAAATCCCCGTTCGTGATGGGCGTAAATCAGCTCCGGATTTACCGGCGGCGTGTCCGCCAGCAAGCCTAACCAGCCAAACGGCCACACGCTTTCATACTCTTTGAGAATGTCACGTGGAATGCTTTGCCGCGAAACGCCGTGGAAACCATCGCAACCGGCAATAAAATCGCACTCCAGGCGACACTTTTCGCCGCCGCTCACGTAAGAGACCACCGGTCGGTCGCTCTTAACATCCTCGATTGCCACCTCGCTAACGCCATAAATAATCGGCGCGCCGCTGTCGCGTCTTGCCGCCATCAGGTCACGGGTGACTTCGGTCTGGCCGTAGACCATCACGCTTTTACCGCCGGTCAACTCGCTGAGCGGTACCGGTACCCGCTGGCCTTCAAATAAAAACTCCACGCCATGATGAACCAGCCCTTCCGCATCCATTCGCTTTGCTACCCCCGCTTCGCGCAGTAGCTCGACGGTACCGTTTTCGAGGATCCCCGCCCGTATACGTCCCAGCACATATTCCGCGCTCTGCCGCTCAAGGATGACGGTATGAATACCAGCGTTATGCAGCAGTTGGCCTAACAGTAGCCCCGAAGGGCCCGCGCCAATAATGGCAACCTGTGTTCTCATGGGGTACTCGCTCTCAAAGGTTAATTATTTGTTTATTTTTTGTTTACTAAAAGTTCATGGATGCATTTTTGATAACTCAAGCGGGAAAAAGAAGGGATGAATGGCGGTAAAAATTGCACTTTCCAACGAAGTGACGAAAGTGTGGTGCGGTTCAAATTTCAGCCAACGCTGTTGATGGAGCAATTTTTGCACATAGTTTGATCCCGCACGCCGCACAACGGGGTGAAGTTCAGGTACAAGTATCAATAGAGACGCGGACAGCAGGTACTTATGCAGGCAGATAAATCAGAGCAGCGCGCCGTCACCCGGTTGTGCATCCAGTGTGCCCTTTACTTACTCCAGCACGGTGCGGAAAGCGCGCTGGTTGAGGAGCTTTCTACCCGCCTCGGGCGGGCGTTAGGTATGGATAGCGTTGAAAGCGCTATCTCCTCCAACGCGATTGTGCTCACCACGATTAAAGATGGTGAATGCCTGACTTCCACTCGCAAAAACAGCGATCGCGGAATTAACATGCATGTGGTGACGGAGGTACAGCATATTGTGATCATGGCCGAACATAAGCTGTTGGATTACAAAGACGTTGAGAAGCGCTTCTCGCAGATCAAACCCTTACGCTACCCGCGCTGGCTGCTGGTATTAATGGTCGGCCTCTCCTGCGCCTGCTTTTGTAAATTGAACAACGGCGGTTGGGATGGCGCGGTGGTTACCTTCTTCGCCAGTACCGTCGCCATGTATATTCGCCAGCTGCTAACCCACCGTTCCATGCATCCGCAGATTAATTTCTGCATTACCGCCTTTGTCGCCACCACCATTTCCGGGCTAATGCTGCGTCTGCCGGCATTTAGCGAGACGCCGACTATCGCCATGGCCGCCAGCGTGCTGTTGCTGGTTCCCGGCTTTCCGTTAATTAACGCCGTGGCCGATATGTTCAAGGGCCATATCAATACCGGGCTGGCTCGCTGGGCGATCGCCAGCCTGCTGACGCTGGCGACCTGTATCGGGGTGGTAATGGCAATGACCATGTGGGGGCTACGCGGATGGGCATAATCTCTTATCTTTTCGACCTGGCGCAGGATATGGCGCTGGCGGCCATCCCTGCTGTCGGCTTTGCGATGGTGTTCAACGTCCCACAGCGCGCGCTGCGCTGGTGCGCGTTACTGGGCGCTGTCGGCCACGGCTCGCGGATGGTGATGATGAGCGCAGGCTTCAATATAGAATGGGCCACCTTTCTCGCCGCGTTACTGGTCGGCAGTATCGGTATTCAGTGGTCGCGCTGGTATCTGGCGCATCCGAAGATATTTACCGTCGCCGCGGTGATCCCAATGTTTCCGGGTATTTCGGCCTATACGGCGATGATCTCGGCCGTCAAAATCAGCCATTTTGGTTACTCCGAAGAGATGATGATTATGCTGTTGAGCAACTTTTTAAAAGCCTCCTCAATCGTCGGGGCGCTCTCTATCGGGCTGTCTATTCCCGGTCTGTGGCTCTATCGCAAACGCCCGCGCGTGTAACCGGCAGCGCTGCTTCCTGGCCTCGCACTATGCTACTATGTCAGCAATTCCCCCACTCTTTGCTGTTCAGAGTTGAGATAGCGTTATGTCTTCACGAATTTTAACCACCGACTTTTGCGGTCTTGACGATTTCGTCAAGAACCACGCGGCCAGGCTGCAAAAATCAGCCAGCGGCGCCGTCGCCGTATTTGCCAATAACGCCCCGGCGTTTTACGCGCTGACGCCGGAGCGCCTGGCGCAGCTGCTGGAGCTGGAAGCTAAACTGGCGCGCCCCACCAGCGATATCGCGCTGGATGCGCAGTTCTTTGACGAGCCGAGCGCCGCGCCCGTCGCCGTGCCGATGGGAAAATTCGCCATGTATGCCGGCTGGCAGCCGGATGCCGATTTTCAGCGTCTGGCGGCGCTGTGGGGTATCGCCCTGACGCAGCCGGTCACCCCGGAAGAACTGGCCGCCTTCGTCGCCTACTGGCAGGCAGAAGGCAAAGTTTTCCACCACGTGCAGTGGCAGCAGAAGCTGGCGCGTAGCGTGCAAATCGGCCGCGCCAGCAACGGCGGGCAGCCGAAGCGCGATGTGAACGCTATTAGCGAACCCGATAACCAGATCCCGCGAGGTTTCCGAGGATGAGCATGAAAAACGTTGGCGATCTCATGAAGCGCCTGCAAAAAATGATGCCAGCCCACGTGCAACCGGCGTTTAAAACCGGCGAAGAGCTGTTGGCCTGGCAAAAAGAGCAAGGTAAGCTGCGTTCAGAGGCGCTGGAGCGGGAAAATCGGGCGATGAAAATGCAGCGCACCTTTAATCGCTCCGGGATCCGTCCATTACATCAGAACTGTTCATTCGATAATTACCGGGTCGAAAACGACGGGCAGATGATCGCCCTGTCCCGCGCCCGCCAGTACGTTGAAGAGTTTGACGGCAATATTGCGAGCTTCATCTTCTCCGGCAAGCCGGGCACCGGTAAAAATCATCTTGCCGCCGCTATCTGCAACGAGCTGCTGCTGCGCGGTAAATCGGTATTAATCATCACCGTCGCCGATATTATGTCGGCGATGAAAGATACCTTTGGTAATCGGGAAACCAGCGAAGAGCAACTGCTCAGCGACCTGAGCCGGGTCGATCTGCTGGTTATCGACGAAATCGGTATGCAAACCGAATCACGCTACGAGAAAGTGATTATCAACCAGATTGTCGATCGTCGCTCCTCCTCGAAACGCCCAACCGGCATGCTGACTAACAGTACCATGGATGAAATGAACAAACTGCTCGGCGAACGCGTTATGGATCGCATGCGCCTTGGCAATAGCCTGTGGGTGAACTTCACCTGGGATAGCTACCGCGATCGCGTTACCGGTAAAGAGTATTGAGAGATTTCCGAGCGCAAGCGGCGTTATACTGAAGAGATTCTTAAGTAACGACGAAGAGTACGTTTATGAAATCTTTGCAGACAGCTTTTTGCGCCGCTATCGCAGCCGGCGCGTTGATGGCGGCCCCTACCTACGCCGCCTCCTGGCAGGACTCGCTCAATAGCGCCGCCAGCCAGCTCAGCAGCAGTTCCCAGCAAAGCGGCGGCGGTATGTCGATGTCGTCCTTAACCAGCCTGCTCAATGGCGGCAACCAGGCGCTCACCTCCAGCAGCATGAACAATGCCGCCGGCGTTCTCTCTTATTGCGCGCAAAAAAAACTGACCTCGGTCACCAACGCCGACAACGTTAAAAACCAGGTACTGGATAAGCTTGGCCTGAGCACGCCGGAGAAACAGAAACAGGATACCGGTTATCTGGAAGGGCTACAGGGATTGCTGAGCAGTAATAACGGCCAGCAGTTGAATCTCAACACCCTCGGCAGCAGCCCGCTGGCTGAAAAAGTGAAGACCAAAGCCTGTGACCTGGTACTGAAACAGGGCGTTAACTTCCTGTCTTAAATTTCCCCGCCGATGCCGCGTTTGGCGCTTTAGCATTGCCAGCGCGGCCGCAATCGCTATTTTTACTTTTCTGCTCCTGTTTTCCCCGTGACGACAGGATGAGACATCGTACAAAAAAGACGCTTTCTAAACCAATTCTGAATCACAGCACACTTTCATGACACTACAATTGCAGCAGAAAGGCGCTGCCATTACAGTGTAGCGTGAAAATCGATCTATCCGGCCAGCCCGCCGCTGGCGCATACGAGGGTTAGCTGTGTCAGAGTTGTTATCCATCGCCTTGTTTCTCGCCTCGGTGGTGATCTATGCCTGGAAAGCCGGTCGCAACACCTGGTGGTTCTCTGCCACCCTGGCGGTGTTGGGGCTGTTTGTTGTGCTTAATATCACCCTGTACGCCAGCGACTACTTCACCGGCGACGGTATTAACGATGCGGTACTCTATACCCTGACCAACAGCCTGACCGGCGCGGGCGTCAGTAAATATATTCTGCCGGGTATCGGTCTGGTGCTGGCGCTGGTCGCCGTATTTGGCGCTCTCGGCTGGATATTACGCCGTCGCCGCCATCATCCGCATCACTTTGGCTACAGCCTGATTGCGCTGGTACTGGCGCTGGCCTCCGTCGACGCCAGCCCGGCGTTCCGTCAAATCACCGAACTCGTGAAATCGCAGTCCCGCGACGGCGATCCGGACTTCACGGCTTACTACAAAGAGCCGTCGAAAAGCATCAACAATCCGCAGCTGAATCTGGTCTATATCTACGGCGAGAGCCTGGAACGCACCTATTTCAATAACGAGACTTTCCCCGAACTAACGCCGGAACTGGGTAAAATCAAAAGCGAAGGGCTGGATTTCAGCAACACCGCGCAGCTTCCCGGCACCGATTACACCATCGCCGGCATGGTCGCTTCCCAGTGCGGTATTCCGCTGTTCGCGCCGTTCGAAGGCAACGCTTCCGCGGCGGTATCCAGCTTCTTTCCGCAAAATATCTGTCTCGGCGATATCCTGAAAAACTCCGGTTACGAAAACTACTTTGTACAGGGCGCCAACCTGCGTTTTGCCGGTAAAGATGTTTTCCTCAAATCTCACGGCTTCGATCACCTGTACGGCGCGGAAGAGCTAAAAACAACGGTGGCTGACCCGTCCTACCGCAACGACTGGGGCTTCTACGACGACACCGTGCTCGACGAAACGTGGAAAAAGTTCGAAGCGCTCTCCCAATCCGGCAAACGCTTTTCGCTGTTCGCTCTCACCGTCGATACCCACCACCCTGACGGCTTTATCTCACGCACCTGCGAGCGTAAACGCTATGACATGGATGGCAAAAAGAACCTCTCCTTCAGCGCCGTGGCCTGTAGCCAGGAGCACATCGCCGCGCTGATTGAAAAGATTAAGGCCTCGCCGTACTTCAAAAATACGGTCATCGTGGTTTCGTCCGATCATCTGGCGATGAAGAACACCGCCTGGGATTATCTGAACAAACAGGATCGCAGCAACCTGTTCTTTATCCTGCGCGGCGACCAGCCTCAACAGGATGTGCTGGCCGTGAAGCGTAATACCATGGATAACGGCGCAACGGTGCTGGATATACTCGGCGGCGATAACTATATCGGCCTTGGCCGCAGCAGCCTTTCTGCAGAGTCGCTCTCCACTATCTTCATGAACATGAAAGAGAAAGTGCTGGCATGGAAACCGGACGTCATTCGTCTGTGGAATTTCCCGAAAGAGATTAAGAATTTCAGCATCGACTCGCAGAAGAACATGATCGCATTCTCCGGTAGCCACTTCCGTCTGCCGCTGCTGCTGCGGGTCTCTGATCAGCGCGTCGAGCCGATTCCGGAAAGCGAATATTCCGCGCCGCTACGCTTCCAACTGGCGGATTTCGCCCCGCGCGACAACTTCGTATGGGTCGACCGCTGCTACAAGATGGGCCAACTGTGGCGGCCGGAACTGGCGCTGTCCACCGACTGGTGCGTCTCTCAGGGTCAACTGGGCGGCGAACAAAAAGTACAGCATGTCGATAAGCCGCAGTGGCAGGGCAAAACCGCCTTTAAAGATACCGTCATCGATATGGAGCGCTATAAAGGCAACGTCGATACGTTGAAAATTGTCGATAACGATATTCGCTACAAAGCCGATAGCTTTGTGTTTAATGTCGCCGGCGCGCCGGAAGAGGTCAAACAGTTCAGCGGCATCTCGCGGCCTGAGCTGTGGGGACGCTGGTCTAATGCCCAACTCGGTGACGAGGTGAAGATTGAATATAAAGAACCGCTACCGGAAAAATTCGATCTGGTGATCACCGCCAAAGCCTTCGGCCCGAACGCCAACCAGCCAATACCGGTGCGCGTCGGGAAAAGCGAGCAAGTACTTACTTTAGCCAATGAAGTGACCACGACGACGCTGCATTTCGACAATCCGGCGCGCAGCAACACCTTAACAATCACTCCGCCGGAGCCGCAGTCCACCAACGAAGGCAATATTGTCGGCCACGCGCCGCGCCAGTTGGGCATTGGTATGGTCGACATTAAAATCGTCAGTCGCGAAGGTTAACGCCTGCGGCCCGGCGTCTGCGCCGGGCTAGTTCAAGCGCAGGCACATCTCGTACTGCTGCAGCGCCAGCGGCGCATAGCCCGCCGATTTAAACAGCGGCGTGAAGGTTTCCGGGATGGTCACCGAAGTGCTTAATCCCGGAAACTGTTGAGCCAGCGCGAGCAGCATTTCCCGCCCCAGCCCGCGTCCGCGCGCCGCCGGCGTCAGCCATAAAAACTGTAGCTGCGGCTTACTGGCGGTGGTCGCCAGTACGGCGAAGGCCTGCTGCTGCAGCGTCAACGCCCGACAGGGCAAGGTAATAAAGGTCAGCGGATCCAGCAGCCACGGCAGTTGCCCTTCCAGCTCCAGGCTTGCATGACGCAGCAGGCTCAGCAAATCATACTCATCCAGGCTGGATTCACGCGGCTCCGCTTGCCCCGCGCTGAGATAGCCGCACAGCCCGTGACGCACGGTAAAGCCCAATGACTGATACAGCGCCACCGCCCGGTGATTATCGCGGATCACCTCCAGCCACATTCGCTGTACGCCCTGAGCGCGTAAATCGGCGATAAGCGAGGTCATCAATTGTCGCCCTCGTCCTTTGCCGCGAAAGCCGGGATGAATAGCAAAAGCCGCCAGCCGAGCATCGCGCCCGCGGCGAGCGATGAGCCCGATAGCCGCCGGTTCATCTCCTGCCAGCCACACCTTAGACTGCAACAGATTTAACCCTTCGGCGCTAAAGCGCTGTACAAACAGATCTACCGACATCGACACCGGCACCAGATAATCGGCAAAGCAGTCATTCAAAATCGTAGTCAACTGCGCGCCGCTAAACTGGACGGCAGGAACGGCGGTGAACTCCATGCATTTCTCCCTGAGGCTGCTATGCTGAGGCGATGAAAACTAACACTATAAACCCCACCATCACTTTTCGCCTGACTGAAGAAGGCGATCTGCCGCTGCTGCCCGCGCTGGAACGTTCGGCGGCACAATCCTTTGCGCGCATTCCCGCTTTCGCCTGGCTGGCGGAAAGCCCGGTAATGAGCGTTGAACAGCACCGGCAATACCTGGAAACCGGCCATAGCCTGCTGGCGCTCGCTGACCACAGACCCGTCGGTTTCCTGCTGAGCGAGCCGCTGGACGATGCCCTGTTTATTGTAGAAATCTCTGTCCATCAGCAGTGGCAGGGCCAGGGTATTGGCCGCGCCCTGCTTAGCCAAACTATCGACAACGCCCGCCGCGACGGCTTCCCGGCGGTGACGCTCACCACCTTTCGCGAGGTGCCGTGGAACGCGCCATTTTATACCCGGCTGGGCTTCACCATCCTCAATGAACTGCACCTACCCGAAGGGCTGGCGGCGAAACGCGCGCTGGAAACGGAGCACGGCCTGACGGCGGAAACCCGCTGCGCGATGCGCCTTGATTTTTAGCGCCGCGAGAGGCGCCGCGCTGATTTTGTCACCGGCATATGGTACAAAGTACCATTCCCAATACATAACCTAATACATAACCTGATACCCGGAATGGCCTACTCGATCGATATCATCTCCTGCATCACCGACCGCTTTATGGCGCTGACCGCGACCGAAAAGCGCATTGCGCAGTTTATTCTCGACGACGTCGCCGCCGCGGCGGAAATGCCGATTGCCGAACTGGCGCGCCTGACCGACACCAGCCAGGCATCGGTGACGCGCTTTGCGCGTGCGCTGGGCTGCAAAGACGTGCGCGAACTGAAAATGAAGCTCGCCCAGTCGCTGGCCATTGGTCAGCGCTTTATTCTCGATGTGCCGGATCTGGAAGGCGTACAGGGAATTTATGAATCGATCATCAGCGTACTGGAAACCAACCGCCGGGCGCTGGATCTTGCGGCGCTGAAACGCGCGGTGGAATGGATTAGCGACGCCCGCCAGGTGCTTGCGCTGGGTATGGGCGGCGGCTCGACCATCTGCGCGCAGGAGATCCAGTATCGCCTGTTCCGCCTCGGGTTGCCGGTAGTCAGCCAGAGCGACGGCCTATTGGTACGCATGATGAGTTCGGCGGTGACGGCGAAAGATGTGGTGATTGTGCTGTCGCTCGGCGGCTATACCAAAGAGATGATTGAAAGCGCCGCCATCGCCCGGCAATACGGGGCGAAAATTGTCGCCATTACCCCGCCGGAAACGCCACTGGCGGCGCAGGCCGATATCGTGCTACCGCTGCTGGTGAGCGAAAACGACTATATTTTCAAGCCCAGCGCTTCACGCTATGCGATGTTGGCGATGGTAGATGTGCTGGCCACCGAACTGGCGATGGCCAATAAACCGCAGGCGAAAGACCGTCTGCGCCGCATTAAGCTGGCGCTCGACGACCACCGCGACGGCGTCGACCGACTGCCGCTCGGCGATTAATCGCCGCAGGCGGCGATAAAGCGTTGCGCCTGCTGGCGGGTACGCGCCAACGGCTGCCCGGCGCGGTAGAGATCGCTGCCTAACCCCGCCCCCGCGCAGCCCGCCTGACGCCAGCTGTGCAGGTTTTCCGGCGTCACGCCGCCGACCGCCAGCACCGGCACCTCCGGCGGCAACACCGCTTTCAGCGCGCGGATATAGTCCGGGCCGAATGCCGATGACGGAAAGATTTTCAGCCATTGCGCCCCGGCATCCAGCGCGCTAAACGCCTCGGAGGCCGTGGCACAGCCGGCGCACACCAGCATCCCCTTTTCTACCGCGCGGCGGATCACCGCCGGGGCCGTGTTGGGCGTCACGATAAGCTTCGCCCCGGCTTCAGCCAGAAAATCAACCTGCTCAACCTTCAGCACCGTCCCCGCGCCAATCACCGACCGTTCGCCAAACTGGCGCACCATCGCCGGAATACTCTGCTGCCAGTCCGGCGAGTTAAGCGGAATTTCAATATAGCGAAAACCTGCATCGATAAGCGCGGCGATATGCTCCGCCGCTTCACCGGGCTGAATACCGCGTAAAATCGCCACCAGTTTAACCTTGTCCATCAATCATCCTCGCTATACCCGAAAGAAACGCCGCCTCGCCGGAACAACAGGAAACGGTCAACCCTCGCGCCGCCATCGCCTGCTGATAACGGGCACTAAGCGAGTGCTCACCAACCAGCACCACGCGGCTGGCGCGATAGCGCTCGCTAAAGGTCGCCACCTCCGCGCCAATCAACAGCCCGGAGATATAATCGCTCACCGAAGTCGTCGCCAGCGCGCCTAACACCCGCGCGGCGCGGGCGCTAAAAAGCCCGGACAATAACGCCGGCTGATTTAACCCTTTTTCCATACCGAGGGCGAAAGCGGCGTCATCGGGTTGTTGTACCGGCAGTTGCTGGCCGAGCAGCGAATGATTAAGCAGCAGGTAATGCAGTTCGCCGGTCATCGCCGTGGCGAACTGGCGCACCACGCCGTTCTGCACCTGCACCCATTTACAGTGGGTGCCGGGCATCACGTAACACTCCGCGGGCATCCGTTGCCAGGCGCCCAGCAGCTGCGTTTCTTCACCGCGCATCACGTCGTAATCTGCGGCCTGCGCCACTTTAAGCCCCGGCACGATCCACACGTTTTCCGCCACCTCATGTAACTGACCGTTGAGCGCCTCCAGCGCCAGCGGGCAGGCCAGATATGGCACCGGTTGCCAACCGGCATCGCTGCCGATCATCCCCGCCATCACCACCGGCAGCGCGGGGTCGCCACGCCACGGCGCCAACTGCTGCTGAAATACCGCTTCGGGGCGCTGCCCGTTCAGGCGCGTGATGCCGCAGGGCAGCTTCAGCTTGTCGATGCATTCGCCATCACGCATCCGCCATGCCCGCAGCTGCGTAGAGCCCCAATCGACGGCAATATACTCGTTCATGATTACCCCTTACCCGCGTGAGGTATGACGTTTGCCAATCGGCAACGGCGGTGGCGTTGGGCGGCTTTCACGTTCGCGGGTAATCATCTCCAGCGCCTGCTCGCGGCTCATGCTGCTGGCCGGGGTCAGTAACGTCACCACCACCGAAGCCACCAGGCTCGTCAGTACCGCCGGAATACACGGGTTGCCCCAGAACGCCAGCCAGTCGCTATCCACCAGCACCGCAACCGATGCTCCGGCGCCGCCGGCGAGCGCGGCGACCGCGCCCTGCCAGTTAAAGCGTTTCCAGAAGCGGCCAAGCATGGTGCAGATAAACATGCCGGACATAATCATCGAGATCATTTTGGTGATATAGCTGATGATGTCGTTGGAGGTCAGGGCAAACAGCAGCGCCAGCGCAATCACCAGAACCAGGAAGATCCGCGACAGGCGAATGGCTTTCTCCGGCGCGGGCATATGGCCGGTCACCAGGGTGTAGAGGTCGCGCAGCATGATGGACACCGCGGCGATGGCATCAGAGCTGCCGGAAGACATATTGGCCGACATCCCGGCAATCAGGATCGCCATCGCCAGCACCGGCGGCAGCACCTGAGTGGCAAACAAGAAAGCGAAGCCGCTGTTTTCCAGCTGCGGGTTCATGGTCCATACCGCCATACCGATGATCGCCGGCAGGAAGGAGAAGCCCAGATACAGCAGGCCGGTAATCGTGAAGGACTGACGTACCGAGGAGACGGTCTTCGCCGAGTAAATACGCTGGCGATAAGAAGGCGTCGCCAGCACGCCGACGCCGATCACCATCGCCAATGATAGCGCCGGCAACACGCCTAATTTATCGACCGCGAACAGGCTTTGCGCCGCCGGATCGACGGCCTGCTGAATATGGCTCCAGCCGCCAACGTGATGAACCGCCAGCACCGCCATTAAAATAAAGCCGACGAACAGCACGATCGATTGAATGGTATCGATCCACACTACCGCGGAATAGCCGCCGATACCGACATAAACCACAAACGCCAGCGCGATAATAATTTTCGCGACATTAATATCAATGCCGCTGGCCCACGCCAGATATAATCCGCCACCTAATATATGCGCCCCCAGCCAGCCGATAGAGGCAATAAAAATAAGTATCGCAACGAGGTTTTTAATAATTTTACTGCCGCCGGTGTAATACGACATTTCTTCACTCATGGTCATGAAGCGAAGTTTACGTACCGGTGCGAATAACCATGCCACCAGCAGGATCCCCACCGCGCCGCCGAGGCCGTAAAGCATCCCGGCCCAGCCGTTGCTGTAGCCAAAGCCGACGGCGCCGACGCTGGAGCCGGTCCCCACCATGGTGCCGACCGTCGAACCGAGAGTGAGGATCATCGGCAGCGAACGACCGCCAAGTAAAAAGTCTTCGCCGGTTTTCTGTTTGCGCGAAACGTACCAACCTAAGGTAATCATCGCGCAGGCATAAACGGAAAACCAAATCATAAATGACATATTATTCATGGCTCACATCCAGACGTAATAAATAATATTCGTGCCGCTGAATATTATGAGTTAACAGGAACCATGCCTGAAAAAAGGCATAGCGAACCCAGTGGCACCGATTTATTTATTCACTCTGGTGCCGATATCACATTTTTTTGATGATCCCTCCCGGAAAGGGAGGGAATTATTTTTTTGCCGTCAGGCGTTATTGTCGTGCAGCGTTAAAACAGGTCACATCCACTTCAACTTTGCAATCCACCACCAGGTCCGCCACGCAGCAAATGCGCGCTGGCGGATTATCGCCAAAGAACTCGCGAAATACCTTATTGAACGACTGGAAATAGCGCGCGTCGGTGAGGATCACTTTCACGTGTACCACGTCCGCCAGGCCGTAACCGGCTTCGCTCATGATGTCGACGCAGTTTTGGATCGCCAGCCGCGATTGTTCGACGATGCCGCCTTCCACGACTTCGCCATTTTTCATCGGCGTCTGCCCGGAGACATATAGCCAGCCGCCGGCTTCCACCGCGCGGGCAAACGGCAGATGCTGACCGCCGGTGCCGGTACCGCCTTCTACGCCATAACGTTTGATACTCATACTCAACTCCTTAGTCCATCCGACGGCGCAGGAAACGCCCTGCCCGCCCGGTAATTTTCTTATCACTGCCGTAGCTCATCACGCCGTTGACCATCACCGCCTCAATGCCGTCCGCCGGTCGTTTCGGATCGGAGAAACTGGCGACATCGCGCACCGTCTGCGGGTCAAACAGCACCAGGTCGGCAAAGTAGCCAATTTTCACCAGCCCGCGATCCGCCAGTTGGAAGCGCGCCGCCGACAGCCCGGTCATCTTGTGTACCGCGGTAGTCAGCGGGAATAGCTGCTCGTCGCGGCTATAGTGGCCGAGTACCCGCGGGAAGGCGCCCCACAGGCGCGGATGCGGCATCGGATCGTTCGGCAGCCCGTCAGAGCCAATCATGGTGACCGGATAGCGCATCACTCGCCGTACGTCCTGCTCATCCATGTTGTAGTAGATAGCGCCCGCCGGCATCAGCCGCGCCGCGGCGTCGTGCAGGCTCACCTGCCACTCATCGGCGATCTGCTGCAGCGTTTTCCCCGCCTGCTCCGGCTGCGCTTCGGACCAGGTGATCACGATATCAAACTCATCGGTCACCTGTTTCATATCCAGCGTCGACGAGCTGGCGGAGTAGGGATAACAGTCGCAGGCGATATCCTGCTGCTGGCGCATCTCATCGAAAAACGCCAGCGTCTCTTTGGTACGCCCCCAGTTTTTCGCCCCGGCGCACTTGTGGTGCGAAACCACCACCGGCACGTTGCCGTGGCGGCCGATGCGGAAGGCTTCGTCCAGCGCCTCGAGAATCGGCTCAAACTCCGAGCGTAAATGGGTGGTATAGACGCCCTTCCCGGCTGCCAGCTCTTCCGCCAGCGCCATCACCTCTTCGGTAGTCGACTGGAAAGCGCTGGCGTAGGCCAGCCCGGTACTGAGCCCTAACGCCCCCTGGCGCAGCGCATCGCGTAGCTGTACGCGCATGCCGGCGATTTCCGTCTCGTTCGCCGGACGAAACAGATCGTCCATATGGTTATTGCGCAGCGCGGTGTGACCGATTAGCGTGCCGACGTTCAACGACGGTCGCGCCGCTTCCACCGCGTGGGCATAAGCCTCCACGGTGGGATAGATAAAGTGCTGCTGCTCGCCGAGGAGATTCATCGGGTCCGGCACTTCGCCGCGCATGGTAGCGGTCGCCGCGCTGATCCCGCAGTTGCCGACGATCACCGTCGTCACCCCCTGGCTGAGTTTCGGCAAGTACTCAGGCATACGGATAACGTTGATATCATCATGGGTATGCACATCAATAAAGCCCGGCGCCAGTACCCGCCCCTGGCCATCAATCACCTGCTCCGCCGCGACATCCAGCGCCGGGGCGATAGCCATTATTCGGTCGCCCTTCACCGCCACATCAGCACGGTATTGCGGCCCGCCGCTCCCGTCGATCACCGTGACGTTTTTGAAAAGCCAGTCAACTTTCATAGCAATTACTCCCTTTCGACATGCCGATAAGTTAACCATTTACAAGCGCAAAAAACAGTGGAAAACTACGCAAAACCCAGATCATTTTGTGATACTTTTATTCAAAACGAATAACATTTTTATATTAAAAATATATTTATCAAATAGTTATAAATGATACCAAGAGACTAACCGATTATAACCCCTGAAAGGATAGTGTTATGAAATACCATTCAGCACCGCTCATCCCGCACAAATCCGCCCTCATGTCCGCGCCGGCTAATCTGCTGGCGGAAGAGGTCTGTCTGCCCGCCGCGCTGCTAAAAAAGTCGGCGCTGGAAAATAATATTTCATGGATGCAGCGTTACGCCGACGCCCGCGGCGTGTCGCTGGCGCCGCATGGTAAAACGACAATGACGCCATGGATTTTTCAGGCGCAGCAGCGAGCGGGAGCGTGGGGGATCGGCGTGGGTAGCGCCTGGCAGGCCAGCGCGGCGATGGCCAGCGGCATCCAACGCGTCCTGATGGTTAATCAGCTGGTCGGCAAGGCCAATATGCAGGTGGTCGCTCAGCTAAAAGCCCACTATCGGGCAGTGGATTTTATCTGCTGCGTCGATAGCGAGGCCAACGTGCGCGCCCTCTCCGCATTCTTCGCCGCCCAGGGACAAACGCTGGATGTGCTGATTGAACTTGGCGTGCCGGGCGGGCGCTGCGGCTGTCGTAGCGTCGATGACGCGCTGGCGCTGGCGCAGCGGGTAAGCGATCTGCCGGGGTTACGGCTACGCGGACTGGAATTGTATGAAGGAGTGCTGCACGGCGACGATCCGCAACCGCAGGTGGAAGCGTTATTACAACAGGCCGCGGCGCTTGCCTGCCGCATGGAGTCGCTGGTTGATGGCGAATTTATTCTCACCGGCGCGGGCACCGTCTGGTATGACGTGGTGTGCAACATCTGGCTGGCGGCGGCAAAACCGCGTCGCTGCCGTATCGTCATCCGCCCTGGCTGTTATATCACCCACGATCGGGGGATCTACGATCTCGCACAACAAGAACTGATCGCCCGCGATCCGATTGCCTGCGATCTCGCCGGCGATCTTACATCAGCGCTGGAGCTGATGGCGATGGTGCAATCGGTGCCTGAGGCGGATCGCGCGGTGGTAAACTTCGGCAAGCGCGACTGCGCCTTCGACGCCGGGCTGCCGCAGCCGATCGCCCATTATCGTAACGGCCAGCAGTTAGCGCTGCGCGCGGAGTCGATCGTCAGTATCGGCATCATGGATCAGCACTGCATGCTGCGCCTGGCGCCGGGCAGCGATGTGCAGGTCGGCGATATTCTGCTGTTCGGCACTTCGCACCCCTGTCTGACCTTTGATAAGTGGAAGACATTGCTGCTGGTCGATGACGACTACAACGTGCTGGACGAGCTCGACACGCTGTTTTGACAGGCATCCCGGGTGGCGGCTTACGCCTTACCCGGCCTACGGTCCGTGCGACCTGCCGTTAATTTCTTCACCACGCTGGCTGACACTACTGGTGCTGGTGATCTCAAAATCCCCCGGTGGCGCTGCCGCTTACCGGGGCTACAGCGCTTTGCGATTTGGTAGCCCGGAGAAGGCGCAACGCGCCGCATCCGGGAAAACCCCTTAAAAAAGTTGCAAACCGATAACAGTATCTACATAACCCCGCGGACGCCGCACAACAAACCGGCTATAGCCGCCTCAGGGCTTCGCGCATCCCAACGGTCAGAATTACCTCCAGATATCGTGTAACCTGTTCGCTCAGTCCGGGAATCGCCAGCAGATCTTCCCCCCAGTGCGCTTCATCCTGCAAAACCTCCACAACGAGTTCATGCAGTGGGTGACCGTTCGCCACCTGGGCCCATCCTTTGGCAAAGCGGGTTAACCAGACTTCATCATCCTGTAGCGGATACATCTGCCCCTCGCGCTGGCCGCGATAGAAGGCGATAAGCGCCGCCAGAGCGAACGTTAGCCGCGGCGGAATCGCGCCATGCTGGCGAATATTCGTCAGCAGCTGCGGCAGGATCCGGGTACGGAATTTGGTCATCCCATTCAGGGCGATAGACAGCAACTGATGACGGATATACGGATTAAGAAAGCGCCCGGTGACCGCATCCGCAAACTGCCGTAACTCGTCGACAGGTAAATCAAGCGCAGGAATAATCTCTTCGCTAATGGTTTGCTGCACATAATGGCGAATGACTTCGTCCTGCATCGCTTCACCAACGGTATCCACGCCGCACAACCACGCCACGGGGACCAGCGCAGTGTGCGCGCCATTGAGAATGGCGACTTTGCGCTCTTTATAAGGCCGAATATCGTCGACGATACGTATATTAAGCGGGCAACGATCGAGCCGCAGTTTCTTCGCCAGCGTTTGCGGCCCCTGGATGACGAACAACCAGAAGTACTCGGCAGTATCAAGAAACGCATCGTGATACCCCAGCTCCGCTTCCAGCTTTTGCGCCTCATCGCGCGGATAGCCCGTCACGATGCGATCGACTAGCGTGGAACAGAAGGTATTGGCTGTTTTAACCCAATCGCTAAATGCCGCGGGCAGCCGCCACTCTTCGGCATAACGCAGCACCAGCGCCTTCAGCGCCTCGCCGTTATAGTCAATCAGCTCGCAGGGAATAATCGTCCAGCCTTTATCCGCTGCGCCATCAAAATAGCGGAACCGTTCAAGCAGGAGCTGAGCCAGCTTCGCCGGAAAGCTCACCGGCGGCATATCATCGGGCCGGTCTCCGGCATGATAGCTAATGCCTGCTTCGGTAGTATTCGAAAATACAAACTCAATATCCGGATTACGGGCCAGCGCGAGATAAGCGGCAAAATCCTGCCAGGGATTGATCTCATTATTCACGCAACGGACGATCCGCGTTTCGCTCACCGCCTCGCCGCTCTCATCCAACCCGCGAATCACCGTGGTATAGAGCCCGTCCTGAGTATTTAACGACGGCGGGAACTCGGTGTTGATCGGGCGAATAATGGTCACGCCTGCCGCCAGATCGGTTTTCTCATTTAACAAATCTAGCTGCCAGTCAATAAACGCCCGCAAGAAATTGCCCTCACCAAACTGAAGCACGCGCGTCGGGTACTGCGGCCCGGGAAAATCTTTCCTGTTTAACGATTTCATAGCCTTTCCTGCTAAAAATGAATGACGCCTTTGATAAGCTGGCGATTGTTAATGACTTCGCTTTCGTAGATTTCAGCCAATGACCTGAAATCGTAACGGTGGGTCAGCATCATCCTGGCAGTCACTTTCCCCTCGGCCATCAGCCGCCCAACTTTGGCAAAATCCTCTTCCGTTGCGTTGCGGCTACCCATCATGGTCGTCTCTTTCTTATGAAACTCTGGATCCGAGAACTGCAGTTCGCCTTTAAACAGGCCGACAAAAACAATGCTGCCGCCGTGGCGAATTAAATTTACGGTGTTATTCATGGCATGCTGATTCCCCGTCGCGTCGATCACTTTCTGCGCCAGAGAGCCGCCAAACGTTTCACACAACTGGTCGGTAAACTGCGGATCGGAGGGGTCGAGAGTGGTCAGGCCAAGGTGCTGCGCCACATGATCGCGTCGAGCCGGGCTGGTATCAGCCACCACCACTTGCGCCCCGTCAGCTTTAGCGATTGCCGCTGCCCCCAGTCCAATCGGTCCCGCGCCAACCACCAGCACCTGATCTGCTGGCTGAATAGCCGCGCGCCGCACCGCGTGGGCGCTAATGGCGAACGGCTCAATCAGCGCTACGGCCTCAGGGTCAACATCATCCACCACCAGCAGATTTTTTACCGGAACGCTGAGATATTCGCTAAATCCGCCATCGCGATGTACGCCAATCACGGAAATCTTCTCGCAGCAGTTTGTCCGCCCACTCAGACAGGCCGGACACTGACGACACGCTACGTAAGGAATGACGGCGACCTGCTGACCGCTTTTCAGGTTATGAATATTTTTACCCAGGCCAATTATCTCACCGCATATTTCATGACCGAGCACTCGCGGGTAGCTAAAAAAGGGTTGATTACCGCCCCATGCATGAATATCCGTTCCACAAATCCCCACCGCTTTTATTTTAATCAGAACTTCATCGTCGTCAGGAATAGGGATCTGACGTATTTCCCAGGTAAGTTTTTTTGGTTCCTGACACACTAAAGTATTCATCGACGTCATAATTATTGCCTCCTTATTGGTTGGCTTAGATATCGATGAAAAATACAATTCAGGATAAAGTCATTGCGAAAAATGTGAAACTCCGCGCACAAAACTGTTTTAAATCCGGTTTTAATATTCAAAAAGGAAGAGAAATACACTATGAGCCGTTCACAAAACCTTCGCCATAACGTGATTAATCAGGTCATTAACGATATGGCGCGCGGCTTTATTCCCTCGCCGCTGCCCTCGCAAAGCGCGCTGGCAGAGATGTACAACATCAGCCGCACCACCGTGCGCCACATCCTCGGCCACTTATGCGAACGCGGTGTACTGAGTCGGGTCAATCAGGATTACCAGATCCTCCGTTTGCCCGAAGTGCGGGACGGCTTCGATGGTTCCAGCGCCTCACTGGCTGAACAGAACCGTATCTTCGAGCAGGCATTTTTCACTATGATCAACCAGCGCCAGCTGCGCGCCGGAGAAAAGTTTTCCGAGCTACAGCTGGCGCGTGCCGCGGGCGTCAGCCCGGTGGTGGTCAGAGAGTTTTTATTGAAATTCAGCCGCTATAACCTGATTGAAAGTGAGAAGCGCGGCCAGTGGAACATGAAAAAGTTTGAGCAATCCTGGGCTGAACAGCTGTTCGAACTACGGGAGATGCTGGAAACCCATGCGCTCCAGCACTTTCTCAACCTGCCGGACAACGACGCCCGCTGGCTGCAGGCGAAAACCCTGCTTGAGCGCCATCGCGCCCTAAGAGACAGCATCGGCGACAGTTTTCGTATGTTCTCGCAGCTTGATCGTGATTTTCATACGTTATTACTTTCCGCTGCCGATAATATATTTTTTAATCAATCACTTGAGATTATTTCCGTTATCTTCCACTTTCACTATCAGTGGGATGAAAGCGATCTTAAACAACGCAATATCATCGCCATTGACGAACATATGACCATTCTGAGCGCGCTTATCTGCCGTAGCGACCTGGACGCCAACCTGGCGCTGCGTAACCACCTGAACTCCGCGAAGCAATCAATGATTAATTCCCTTAAGCAGAATGAGTCCCCGCTTTATTAAGTACCGATTAAAAACAGAAAATGACAATCAGAAGCACAAATCTAAAAACGTAATCCGCCAGGCCCCAAAAAGGTTATTTATGCTGAAAACAAGTCGACTTACTTTACTGTGAAAAATGTGGGTGGTGTTTAAACCATTCGATGTCACTTGTCGTTCAAATAGAATAGCCAGGAGTCAGGCGTGGAACAAAGAAATATAACCATCGACCCGCAGACAACCTTTGAAAAAGGGAAAGCGGAGACGATTTCAGTTCCGTTAGATAATACATTACAACGTAGTACTCGGATTAAAAAAATTCAGACAACGGCAATGATTCTGCTATTTCTGGCAGCAGTCATTAACTACCTCGATAGAAGCTCCTTATCCGTCGCTAATTTAACCATCCGTGAAGAGTTAGGGCTCAGCGCCACCGAAATCGGCGCACTGCTGTCTGTTTTCTCTCTGGCCTACGGTATCGCGCAGCTTCCCTGTGGGCCGCTGCTGGATCGCAAAGGTCCACGCATCATGCTGGGGCTTGGCATGTTTTTCTGGTCGCTGTTTCAGGCGGTCTCGGGAATGGTTCACAATTTTACCCAGTTCGTACTGGTGCGTATCGGCATGGGGATCGGCGAAGCGCCGATGAATCCTTGCGGTGTAAAGGTGATCAACGACTGGTTTAATATTAAAGAGCGCGGACGTCCGATGGGTTTTTTTAACGCCGCCTCAACCATTGGCGTCGCCATCAGCCCACCGATTTTGGCCGCGATGATGCTAATGATGGGCTGGCGCGGGATGTTTATCACTATCGGCGTGCTGGGGATTTTCGTTGCTATCGGCTGGTATATGCTCTATCGCAACCGGGAGGATATCGATCTCACTGCCGAAGAGCAGGCCTACCTTAACGCCGGAAGCGTCAACGTTCGTCGTGACCCGCTAAGCTTTGCCGAATGGCGCAGCCTGTTCAAAAACAAGACCATGTGGGGAATGATGCTCGGCTTCAGCGGCATCAACTATACCGCGTGGCTGTATCTGGCCTGGCTGCCGGGCTATCTGCAAACAGCGTATAACCTCGATCTGAAAAGCACCGGTTTTATGGCCGCCATCCCGTTCCTGTTCGGTGCCGCCGGGATGCTCATCAACGGCTACGTCACCGACTGGCTGGTCAAAGGGGGTATGGCGCCAATTAAAAGCCGCAAAATTTGCATTATTGCCGGAATGTTCTGCTCCGCCGCGTTTACGCTCGTGGTACCACAGGCCACAACATCAATAGCTGCGGTGCTATTAATCGGTATGGCGCTGTTCTGCATCCACTTTGCCGGCACTTCCTGCTGGGGGTTAATCCACGTTGCAGTGGCATCAAGGATGACCGCTTCCGTCGGCAGCATCCAGAACTTCGCCAGCTTTATCTGCGCGTCCTTCGCACCGGTGGTGACCGGATTTATCGTCGATACCACCCACTCATTCCAGCTGGCGCTGATTATCTGTGGTTGCGTGACCGCCCTCGGCGCGCTGGCCTACGTTTTCTTGGTTCGCCAGCCGATTAGCGATCCGCGTAACAGCTAAACCTTATAGCCCTGCCGATGGCAGGGCATGACCCCCCCCATCTCCAGCCGCTTTAAAGCCAATGGCACACCAGCCCGGACATTGTTCTTCCTCTGGAATTTCTTATGACTCCTCTTCCCCCGCGCCATTACCCAGCGCAATAAACTCCTCCAGCAGCGTGGTCAACTGACGCATCTTCTCCGCCGTAAACTGCGCTTCTATCTGCCGGTAGGCCTCTTCCACCTGCGCCTGGGCGCTCTCATACAGCGCCAGCCCGGCGGGCGTCAGCGACAGGTAGAGCTTGCGCTGATCGTTGACCGGTTTTAAGCGCAGCACTAAACCGTCGCGCTCCATGCGCGTCAGAATCCCGGTCAGGCTGGGGCGCAAAATGCAGGCGCGCCAGGCCAGGTCGTGGAAATCCATCGATGGGTTTTCCGCAAGGATACGCACAATACGCCACTGCTGTTCGGTCAGGTTGTGGCGTTTAACGATCGGCCGGAAATGGGCCATCGCCGCTTCCCGCGCCTGCAGCAGCGCAATGGTTAATGAATCATGCATGGTATCCCCTCAACAACGCTCACCAAAACTTATTAACAATTTAATAATTAGCCCTAATCCTGCCATGTACAACCGGTTTCTGCACCTGAAAAGTACCAGCCGTCATTAAAAATAAATGTATCCATATGATAAATAAAAAATAAATAAAAAATATGTAAATATTGTGTTAATCCGATCACAAAACATTCACTTCTATTTGCCAAACCTGCGCGCAAAGAATAAAAGATGATCATTAACATATTAATGAAATCCCTTCGAATCGATAATCAGTACCAGAGGAGTGGTGAATGAAAGGTACCATCTTCGCCGTTGCGCTCAATCATCGCAGCCAGCTCGACGCCTGGCGCGAAGCGTTTCAACAGGCCCCCTACAAGACGCCGCCGAAAACCGCGGTCTGGTTCATCAAACCCCGCAATACCGTGATTGGCGATGGCGAAGCCATTCCCCATCCGCAGGGCGAGACCGTACAAAGCGGCGCGACGGTGGCGCTGATTGTCGGCAAAACCGCGCGTAAAGTGGCGGCGGAAGAGGCGGCGCACTATATCGCCGGCTACGCGCTGGCTAACGACGTTAGCCTGCCGGAAGAGAGTTTTTATCGCCCGGCGATTAAAGCCAAATGCCGCGATGGCTTCTGCCCCATCGGCGCGCTGTCGGCGGTGCGCAACGTCGATAACCTGACCATCATCACCGAAATCAACGGCCGCGAGGCGGATAGCTGGCATACCGGCGATCTGCAGCGTAACGCCGCGCAGCTGCTTAGCGCCTTAAGCGAGTTCGCCACCCTCAATCCCGGCGACGCGATCCTTATCGGCACGCCCCACTCTCGCGTCACGCTGCGCCCCGGCGACCGCGTACGTATTCTCGCCGACGGTTTCCCGGCGCTCGAAAACCCGGTTGTCGCAGAAGGAGAGCTGGCATGAAACAGGCACGCATTGAATGGCAAGGACAGGTACGCGACGTGCTGGTCGATGAACGCGACCAGGTGCGCCTGCACGATGGTACGGTATTGAAAGAAGGCGAATTCCGCTGGCTGCCGCCCGCCGACGGCACGCTGTTCGCGCTGGGGCTGAATTACGCCGACCACGCCAGCGAGCTGGAGTTTAAACCGCCAACCGAGCCTTTGGTGTTCATCAAAGCGCCAAACACCTTTATTGGCCACCAGCAGCAGTCGGTACGCCCGGATAACGTCGAATACATGCACTACGAAGCCGAACTGGTGGTAGTGATCGGGAAAACCGCGCGCCGCGTCAGCGAAGCCGAGGCCATGGATTATGTCGCTGGCTATACCGTGTGCAACGACTACGCGATCCGCGACTATCTGGAAAACTACTACCGCCCGAACCTGCGGGTGAAAAGCCGCGATACCCTGACGCCGATTGGCCCGTGGATCGTCGCCAAAGAGGCGATCCCGGATCCGCATAATCTGGCCCTGTGCACCTGGGTCAACGGCGAACTGCGCCAGCAGGGCACCACCGCCGATCTGATCTTCAGCATCCCGTTCCTCATCGCTTATTTAAGCGAATTTATGACCCTGCAACCGGGCGACATGATCGCCACCGGCACGCCGAAAGGGCTATCCGATGTGGTGCCGGGCGACGAGGTGATCGTTGAAGTCGAGGGCGTGGGCCGCCTGGTCAACCATATCATCAGCCAGCAAGCGTATGAGGAGACACTGTCATGAAAAAGATTAACCATTGGATCAACGGTAAAAACGTTGCCGGCGCAGACTATTTTCATACCACCAACCCGGCCACCGGCGAGGTACTGGCTGAAGTCGCCTCCGGCGGCGAAGCCGAAATCAACCAGGCGGTAGCGGCGGCGAAAGAGGCCTTCCCGAAGTGGGCTAACCTGCCGATGAAAGAGCGCGCGCGCCTGATGCGCCGCCTGGGGGATCTGATCGATCAGAACGTCCCGGAGATCGCAGCGATGGAAACCGCCGATACCGGCCTGCCTATCCACCAGACCAAAAACGTGCTGATCCCGCGGGCGTCGCATAACTTCGAATTTTTCGCCGAAGTGTGCCAGCAGATGAACGGCAAGACCTATCCGGTCGATGACAAGATGCTCAACTACACCCTCGTGCAGCCGGTTGGCGTCTGCGCGCTGGTGTCGCCGTGGAACGTGCCGTTTATGACCGCCACCTGGAAGGTGGCGCCGTGCCTGGCGCTGGGGAATACCGCGGTGCTGAAAATGTCCGAGCTGTCGCCGCTGACCGCCGATCGTCTGGGCGAGCTGGCGCTGGAGGCCGGGATCCCGGCTGGCGTGCTCAACGTGGTGCAGGGCTATGGCGCCACCGCTGGCGACGCGCTGGTACGCCATCATGATGTGCGCGCCGTCTCCTTCACCGGCGGCACCGCCACCGGGCGCAACATCATGAAAAACGCCGGCCTGAAAAAGTACTCCATGGAGCTTGGCGGAAAATCGCCGGTGCTGATTTTTGAAGACGCCGATATCGAGCGCGCGCTCGACGCCGCGCTGTTCACCATTTTCTCGATCAACGGCGAACGCTGCACCGCCGGTTCGCGCATTTTCATTCAGCAGAGTATTTATCCGGAGTTCGTCAAACGCTTCGCCGAGCGCGCCAACCGCCTGCGCGTGGGCGATCCGACCGATCCGAATACCCAGGTCGGCGCGCTGATTAGCAAGCAGCACTGGGAGAAAGTGTCCGGCTACATTCGCCTCGGCATTGAAGAGGGCGCCACCCTGCTGGCCGGCGGCGCGGATAAACCGTCCGACCTGCCGGCGCATCTGAAAGCCGGCAACTTCCTGCGCCCGACGGTGCTGGCGGATGTCGACAACCGCATGCGCGTCGCCCAGGAAGAGATTTTTGGCCCGGTCGCCTGCCTGCTGCCGTTCAAAGACGAAGCGGAAGGGCTGCGCCTGGCGAACGATGTGGAATACGGCCTGGCGTCGTATATCTGGACCCAGGACGTCAGCAAAGTGTTGCGTCTGGCGCGCGGTATTGAAGCCGGGATGGTGTTCGTCAACACCCAGAACGTGCGCGACCTGCGCCAGCCGTTCGGCGGCGTGAAGGCCTCCGGCACCGGCCGCGAAGGCGGCGAATACAGCTTTGAAGTGTTCGCCGAAATGAAAAACGTCTGCATCTCGATGGGCGACCATCCGATCCCGAAATGGGGAGTCTGATATGGGTAAGTTAGCGTTAGCAGCAAAAATCACTCACGTGCCGTCGATGTATCTGTCTGAGCTGCCGGGGAAAAACCACGGCTGCCGTCAGGGCGCTATCGACGGGCATAAAGAAATTGGCAAGCGCTGCCGTGAAATGGGCGTTGATACCATCATCGTGTTCGATACCCACTGGCTGGTCAACAGCGCCTACCACATCAACTGTGCCGACCATTTTCAGGGCGTCTACACCAGTAACGAATTGCCGCATTTTATTCGCGACATGACCTACGACTACGACGGCAACCCGGAGCTGGGCCACCTGATTGCCGACGAGGCCGTCAAGCTTGGCGTACGCGCCAAAGCGCACAATATTCCGAGCCTGAAGCTGGAGTACGGCACCCTGGTGCCGATGCGCTACATGAATAGCGATAAGCATTTCAAAGTGGTGTCCATTTCCGCCTTCTGTACCGTTCACGATTTTGCCGACAGCCGCAAGCTGGGCGAGGCCATCCTCAAGGCCATCGACAAATATGACGGCACCGTAGCGGTGCTGGCCAGCGGTTCGCTGTCGCATCGCTTTATCGACGACCAGCGCGCCGAAGAGGGGATGAACAGCTATACCCGCGAGTTTGATCATCAGATGGATGAGCGCGTGGTGAAGCTGTGGCGCGAGGGCAAATTCAAAGAGTTCTGCACCATGCTGCCGGAGTACGCCGACTACTGCTACGGCGAAGGCAACATGCACGACACGGTGATGCTGCTCGGTCTGCTGGGTTGGGATAAATACGACGGCAAGGTGGAGTTTATCACCGAGCTATTCGCCAGTTCCGGTACCGGCCAGGTTAACGCCGTGTTCCCGCTGCCGGCGCAGGCGTAAGGAGGCCGTATGCCGCATTTTATCGCCGAGTGTAGCGACAATATCCGCGAACAGGCCGATTTACCGGGGCTGTTCGCTAAAGTCAACGAGGCGCTGGCCGCCACCGGTATCTTTCCGATTGGCGGCATTCGTAGCCGCGCCCACTGGCTCGATACCTGGCAGATGGCCGACGGCAAGCATGATTACGCCTTCGTGCATATGACCCTGAAGATCGGCGCCGGACGCAGCCTTGAGAGCCGTCAGGAGGTGGGCGAAATGCTTTTCGCGCTGATCAAAGCCCACTTTGCCGCGCTGATGGAGAGCCGCTATCTGGCGCTGTCGTTCGCCATGGAAGAACTCGACCCGACGCTGAACTACAAACAGAACAACGTGCACGCGTTATTTAAATAATGTGCAAATTGCCCGGTGGCGCTGCGCTTACCGGGCCTACAACGGCCATGAATTTGTAGGCCGGATAAGCAAAGCGCCATCCGGCAATGCAATGCCACAGGAATCTCTATGCTCGATAAACAGACCCGTACCCTGATTGCCCAGCGGCTGAACCAGGCCGAAAAACAGCGTGAACAGATCCGCGCGATCTCGCTGGATTATCCGTCGATCACCATTGAGGACGCCTACGCCGTCCAGCGCGAGTGGGTCGAGATGAAGATCGCCGAAGGCCGCGTGCTCAAAGGCCACAAGATCGGCCTGACCTCTAAAGCGATGCAGGCCAGTTCGCAGATCAGCGAGCCGGACTACGGCGCGCTGCTCGACGATATGTTCTTTCACGACGGCAGCGATATTCCCACCGACCGCTTTATCGTGCCGCGTATCGAAGTCGAGCTGGCCTTCGTGCTGGCCAAACCGCTGCGCGGCCCGAACTGCACGCTGTTTGATGTCTACAACGCCACCGACTACGTTATCCCGGCGCTGGAGCTTATCGACGCGCGTTGCCACAACATCGACCCGGAAACCCAGCGTCCGCGCAAAGTGTTCGACACTATCTCCGATAACGCCGCCAACGCCGGGGTGATCCTCGGTGGCCGGCCGATTAAACCAGACGAGCTCGACCTGCGCTGGATCTCCGCCCTGCTGTATCGCAACGGCGTGATTGAAGAGACCGGCGTCGCCGCGGGCGTACTCAATCATCCGGCCAACGGCGTGGCCTGGCTGGCCAACAAACTGGCGCCGTACGATGTCCAGCTCGAAGCCGGGCAGATTATCCTCGGCGGCTCCTTCACCCGTCCGGTCCCGGCGCACAAGGGCGATACCTTCCACGTCGACTACGGCAACATGGGCGCCATCAGCTGCCGCTTTGTTTGAGGAGAGCAACATGAACAACGCATTTAAAGAGGCGCTCAAGGCCGGGCGTCCGCAAATCGGCCTGTGGCTTGGGCTGTGCAGCAGCTACAGCGCCGAACTGCTGGCCGGCGCGGGCTTCGACTGGCTGCTGATCGACGGCGAACACGCGCCCAACAATGTACAAACGGTGCTGACCCAGCTTCAGGCCATTGCGCCCTACCCCAGCCAGCCGGTGGTGCGTCCGTCGTGGAACGATCCGGTACAAATTAAACAACTGCTGGACGTCGGCGCGCAAACCCTGCTGGTGCCGATGGTGCAGAACGCCGAAGAAGCGCGGCTGGCGGTCAGAGCCACCCGCTACCCGCCTGCCGGCATTCGCGGCGTCGGCAGCGCGCTGGCCCGCGCCTCGCGCTGGAATCGCGTCCCGGATTATATCCACCGGGCCAATGACGCCATGTGCGTACTGGTGCAGATTGAGACCCGCGAAGCGCTGAAAAATCTGCCGCAGATCCTCGATGTCGAAGGGGTGGATGGCGTGTTTATCGGCCCGGCGGATCTCAGCGCTGATATGGGCCACGGCGGCAACCCACAACACCCGGAAGTGCAGGCCGCCATTGAAGATACCATCCAGCAAATCCGCCAGGCCGGAAAGGCGCCGGGGATCCTGATGGCCAATGAACAGCTGGCGAAACGCTATCTCGAACTGGGCGCGCTGTTCGTCGCCGTCGGCGTCGATACCACCCTGCTGGCCCGCGGCGCAGAAGCGCTGGCGGCCCGTTTTACCCACACCGCAACCACCACAACCGATAACAATAAATCCGTCTATTGAACGGATAATGTGGAGCGCAACATGACTACCTCTACCCTGCAACACAATGATAATAAAGCCGTTGAAGTAGAAAACCGGGTGATCAAAAAGCTGTTCCGCCGCCTGATCACCTTCCTGTTTGTTCTCTTTGTTTTCTCATTTTTGGATCGCATTAATATCGGCTTTGCCGGCCTGACGATGGGTAAAGATCTCGGCCTGACCTCCACCATGTTCGGCCTGGCGGCGACGCTGTTCTACGTCACCTACGTGCTGTGCGGGATCCCCAGCAATATCATGCTGGCGAAAGTTGGCGCGCGCCGCTGGATCGCCGGGATCATGGTGGTCTGGGGGATCGCCTCGACCTGCACCATGTTCGCCACCAGCCCGCATACGCTGTACATCCTGCGCATGCTGGTCGGCATCGCCGAAGCCGGTTTTCTGCCGGGGATCCTCGTCTATCTGACCTGGTGGTTCCCGGCCTACCATCGCGCCCGCGCCAACGCCCTGTTTATGATCGCCATGCCGGTGACCATGATGCTCGGCTCGATACTTTCCGGCTATATCCTGGCGCTCGACGGCCTGTGGAACCTGAAAGGCTGGCAGTGGCTATTTCTGCTGGAAGGCCTGCCGTCGGTGGTGCTCGGCGTCGTCACCTGGTTCTTCCTCAACGACACGCCGGATAAAGCCAACTGGCTGGACAACGAAGAGAAACAGGCGCTGAAGGCGATGATCGATCGCGAACGGGAACATGCGGCGATCGTCCCGGCTTCGCCGCGTTCCACGCTGCGCGAAGTACTGACGCCAGCGGTGCTGATGTATACCCTCGCCTACTTCTGCCTGACCAATACCCTCAGCGCCATTAATATCTGGACGCCGCAGATCCTGCAGAGCTTCAACACCGGCAGTAGCAACATTATGATTGGCCTGCTGGCGGCGATCCCGCAGTTCTGCACCATTTTCGGCATGATCTGGTGGAGCCGCCGATCCGACCGGCGCAAAGAGCGCAAGATGCATACCATCCTGCCCTACCTGTTCGCCGCGGCGGGTTGGCTGCTGGCTTCGGCAACGCACCACAGCCTGATCCAACTGATCGGCATTATTATGGCTTCGGTGGGATCCTTTACCGCGATGGCCATTTTCTGGACCACCCCGGATCGGGTGATCAGCCTGCAATCGCGCGCGGTGGCGCTGGCGGTGATCAACGCCATCGGCAACGTCGGCTCTGCCGTCAGCCCGCTGTTGATCGGCATTTTGCGCGATACCACCGGCAGCTTTAGCTCCGGGCTGTGGTTTGTCGCCGGGCTGCTGATCGTCGGCGCGCTGGTGCTCACCCGCATTCCGATGAGCCAGCGCGAGGACGCCGCCGCCGCGCCGGGCTTAGCGGCGCAAAAAGGCCACTAAGGAGCGGGTATGTGCCAGCATTCAATCGCCAACATCGACATCAATAAAGATTACGACGAGAGTCTGGGCACCGAAGAGGTGCACTATCAGTCGTTTGCCCGCATGGCGGCCTTTTTTGGCCGCGACATGCAGGCGCATCGCCACGACCGCTATTTTCAGATGCACTTTCTTGATACCGGACAGATTGAGCTGCAGCTTGATGACCACCGCTATTCTGTGCAGGCGCCGCTGTTTGTGATAACACCGCCCTCGGTACCGCACGCCTTTATTACCGAGTCCGATAGCGATGGTCACGTGTTGACGGTGCACGAAGAACTCATCTGGCCGCTGCTGGAGGTGCTTTATCCCGGTACGCGGGAGACCTTCGGTCTGCCGGGGATCTGCCTGTCGCTGGCGGATAAACCCGACGAGCTGGCGGCGCTGGCGCACTACTGGCAGCTGATTCGCCGTGAATCCACCGCTCAGTTACCGGGGCGCGAGCATACCCTGGCGCTGCTGGCGCAGGCGGTATTTACCCTGCTGCTGCGCAACGCCAGGCTCGACGATCATGCCGCCAGCGGCATGCGCGGCGAGCTGAAATTATTCCAGCGCTTTAACCAGATGATCGACAGCCACTTCCATCAACACTGGACGGTACCGGATTACGCCAACGAGCTGCATCTAACCGAATCGCGGTTGACCGATATCTGCCGCCGCTTCGCCAACCGCCCGCCGAAGCGGCTGATATTCGACCGCCAGCTACGCGAGGCTAAGCGGCTGCTGCTGTTTTCCGATAGCGCGGTCAATGAGATAGCCTGGCAGCTGGGGTTTAAAGATCCCGCTTATTTTGCGCGCTTTTTTAGCCGCCAGGTCGGCTGCTCGCCAAGCAGTTACCGGGCGCAAAAAGTACCGGTGTCGTAATACCCCGGTGGCGCGGCGCTTGCCGGGGCTACAGACCGTAGGGCGAGTCAGCGCCGCGCCGCCCGCCAAAAGCTGCAGAGATCACAAAATTCACTCCCGCCTGAAAAGTACCCGCCGTTGTCGCAAACGTCCCTTCACGACAAGCACAATAACCGCTTCAATTAAACAACAAAAACAAAACATATATTTAACATTATTATTCCGATAAATACTGAAGAGGCCCCTATGAAACCTGAAGATTTCCGCGCCGACGCGAAACGCCCGTTAACTGGCGAAGAGTATTTAAAAAGCCTGCAGGATGGCCGCGAAATTTATATCTACGGCGAGCGCGTGAAGGATGTCACTACGCACCCGGCTTTCCGTAATGCCGCGGCTTCCGTCGCTCAGCTGTACGATGCGCTGCACAAACCGGAGATGCAGGATTCCCTGTGCTGGGGCACCGATACCGGTAGCGGCGGCTACACCCACAAATTCTTCCGCGTGGCGAAAAGCGCCGACGATCTGCGCCAGCAGCGCGACGCCATCGCCGAATGGTCGCGCTTAAGCTACGGCTGGATGGGCCGCACCCCGGACTACAAAGCCGCCTTCGGCTGCGCGCTGGGCGCCAACCCGGCGTTTTACGGCCAGTTCGAGCAGAACGCCCGCAACTGGTACACCCGCATTCAGGAAACCGGCCTGTACTTTAACCACGCTATCGTCAACCCGCCGATCGACCGCCACAAGCCGGCTGATGAAGTGAAGGATGTCTACATCAAGCTGGAAAAAGAGACCGATGCCGGGATCATCGTCAGCGGCGCGAAAGTGGTCGCCACCAACTCGGCGCTGACCCACTACAACATGATCGGCTTCGGCTCCGCACAGGTGATGGGCGAGAACCCGGACTTCGCGCTGATGTTCGTCGCGCCGATGGATGCCGAAGGCGTCAAGCTTATCTCCCGCGCCTCCTATGAGATGGTCGCCGGCGCGACCGGATCGCCGTACGACTATCCGCTTTCCAGCCGTTTCGACGAGAACGACGCGATTCTGGTAATGGATAAGGTGCTGATCCCATGGGAGAACGTACTGATTTATCGCGACTTTGACCGCTGCCGCCGCTGGACCATGGAAGGCGGTTTCGCCCGCATGTACCCGCTGCAGGCCTGCGTGCGCCTGGCGGTAAAACTCGACTTTATCACCGCCCTGCTGAAGCGTTCTCTGGAATGTACCGGCACCCTCGAATTCCGCGGCGTACAGGCCGACCTTGGCGAAGTGGTGGCGTGGCGCAACATGTTCTGGGCGTTAAGCGATTCCATGTGCTCGGAAGCGACGCCGTGGGTCAACGGCGCATGGCTGCCGGATCATGCCGCGCTGCAGACCTATCGCGTGATGGCGCCGATGGCCTACGCCAAGATCAAGAACATCATCGAGCGTAACGTCACCAGCGGCCTGATTTATCTGCCGTCCAGCGCCCGCGATCTGAACAACCCGCAGATCGATCAGTATCTGGCGAAGTACGTGCGCGGCTCCAACGGTATGGATCACGTTGAACGTATCAAGATCCTCAAACTGATGTGGGACGCCATCGGCAGCGAATTCGGCGGCCGCCATGAACTGTATGAGATCAACTACTCCGGTAGTCAGGATGAAATTCGCCTGCAGTGTCTGCGCCAGGCGCAGAGCTCCGGCAATATGGACAAAATGATGGCGATGGTCGACCGCTGCCTGTCCGAGTACGACCAGAACGGCTGGACGGTGCCGCATCTGCACAATAACGCTGATATCAACATGTTGGATAAGCTGCTGAAGTAATTCACAGCGGGAGGTCATAATGCAATTAGATGAACAACGCCTGCGTTTTCGCGATGCCATGGCCAGCCTGTCGGCTGCGGTTAACGTTGTCACCACCGCAGGTGAAGCCGGCCGCTGCGGCATTACCGCCACGGCGGTTTGCTCGGTGACGGATACGCCGCCATCGGTGATGGTTTGTATCAACGCCAACAGCGCGATGAACCCGGTATTTCAGGGCAACGGCAAGTTGTGCATCAACGTGCTGAACCACGAACAGGAAATCATGGCCCGTCATTTCGCCGGGATGACCGGGGTGACGATGGAAGAACGGTTTGCCCTCAGCGGCTGGCAGCAGGGCGCGCTCGGACAGCCGGTACTGAAGGGTTCGCTGGCCAGCCTCGAAGGCGAGATTAGCCAGGTGCAAACCATTGGTACCCACCTGGTGTATCTGGTGGAGATCCGCAATATTACCCTGAGCCCGCAAGGGCACGGCCTGATTTACTTTAAACGCCGTTTCCACCCGGTGATGATGGAAATGGAAGTCGCGGTGTAATGGCCTCGCCTGCCTCTCCCCGGATAACGGGGAGGGGCAACACCGATTCGCGTTAGCCTTCCTGCTGGGCAAACTGTGTCAGCGCCGCACCGCCTTCTGCTACTTTCCGCCCGTATCGTAGTCCGCCGTCCGGCTCACCTGCGCGCTGATTTGCTCCTCGCTCGGGCTGCCATTCCCTCCCGCTACCAGCTTCGCCCGCGCCGCCGGGTCGCCAGCACGCTGCCATTCAGCTGCGTATGCCCGCCCACCTTCACATCAAAACCACCCTCACCGGCAAAAATCCCTGTCTGCGCCTCCACCGACGCCCAGGTGCTGTGCATTTTGCTCTGGCTCAGGTTAAGAGAACCCGAACCGCCGCCCATGCTGCCGCTCGCCCCCACGCTGCCGCTACGCTGCTTCGAATCGTAGTTATCGCTGTCCTGCTCGCTGGTCAGCGTCAGGTTACGCCCGACGTCCATTGTCACATAGCGGGCTCAGGGGCTGATTCGGACATTCCACCATCTGCTACAAATTCTACTGTCTGGATTGACTGACAGGATGCCGATCCAGATCCGGGTGACACCGGACTGCATCATCATCACCGCCAGAACACCCGCGAGTTGTACGACTGCGCCGCAGCACTGGGTGTCGCAGGTGTAAACCGGATAAAGATGCCCCAGTAACAGAAGACCTTCTCCGACGCGCTTCACGACACCGGCGATCTGCCGGTGATCAAACGAGGCAGGAGACATTTTTCGAAAGCGTAACGGTTGATAGTACGATCCCGACCGCTCAAACCAAGATTAATAATCAGTTTATGATCTCATAAGTTTCTTCATCTCTAATAATTTTAAATTGCTCTATTTGGCTGATAGATATGGGATTTATTGTAGTTGTACCCTTTTTAATCACACCCGTAATCACGACATTGTCATAATAACTTGCCGGTCCACCAACCCAACCACCCACAGCTTCATCCAGTAAAGTTTCAAGGTTGGGACAATACAGCTCCATACGGTCAGGGCTTTCGTAGTCGGTATTGCCAGGAACTAAATAACACTCCCCCCCGCGTATAATTAAAATTGCATTTACCGTGACCTTGGTTTCTATTGAAAATGATGACAATCCAAATGCGCTTAATAAACTATCTATATTCTTCATTTTATTACCTTAGTAAAAATAGCCTCACCAGAGAACTTCTGACGAAATTCATCTATGGGGGTAAAGTATTGGCGTCCCAATGCAGGATCTCTTATTGCAACGACTTGTTGGCCATTTCTGATTGTTATTCCATCGACAACAACAGCATGGCCACCTCTATTTAGGGACATACGAACGATAGCGGGATCCCCTTTCGAAGTGGCTTTAGCCAAACTTTCCATGCTAACTCCAGTCACTCGTTGAGCTGATAAGCCATTTTGGTTCAACACATTGGATAACCTTGCCATTGTTGTACCTTTATCTGTAACTCCTGACTGAGTAATTAATTGACCTACATCTACTTTAATCCCCGCTGTATCTAAAACCATTGCGCAGGAGTTTGGCCCACAGGTTGGCAAGTTCCCCTGATTTATCACAAGGCGCTCTCCATTTCTTGGTAAGCTAGTACTCGCCGAATTTCCAGGCTCGAGATTTCCTACTGATGTTCCTGTTGCACCTCTTGTAACCTGTCCTTCTTTAGACACTGCAACATTCATCACTTCCCCGGTTTTGATAGATTTAAATACTAGCGTTGTTGCCCCTCCTAGCCCTACGCCAGCATATACTACTTCAGAATATTCAGCCGGAACGCCCAAAGTTTCCAGCAATTCAGCGCCTGCGGTTTTGGTCGATCTGCCAGACGCTAATGCCTCGGATCCTGCCTGTAAGTTATCAAAACCTGATGCAGCCAAAATTGCACCAGCTGCACAGGTTACAACGCCCGCGCAACTAACTCCCCCACCGATTATTTCAGCAGCCCCGCCAGCCGCCTGAAGCAGTCCTGCGCCCCGGGTGGTCAACTGATACTCCCCGTTGGCATAAGTAGCGCCGTCGAGAATAGCGCTGACATTCGTGTATTTGAATAGCGACAGAGAAATCGTGACGTTTTCGCCGGTTAACGGATCCTTGTAGCTGACGACAAATTTCTCATTTGCCAGTTGCTCGCGAAGGGCGGCATATTCCGGCTGGCTGCCGGTTTTTTCGAGGTTTTCGTAGTAAGCTTTTTCAGCGGTTCCCTCCGCAAACCCGGCAGAGCAATGGAGGATCGCGCAGGCGGCGGCATTCAAATCTTCTTTGGTAGCAACCCCCTGATTTGCCAACTCTTCAATACGTTTGCGTTCGTGGATATTGGCTAAAGCATTATTCTCCACCGCGTTCTTCCCGGCCTGCGCACCCGCCACCGCATCCGCGCTGCTGCCTCCGCTAAGCCCACCCATCAGTCCCGCCGCCAGCGTGCTCAGCGCGCTTATCGTCGACTTCTGCTCATCCGACAGCTCTTCTGTCTTAACATCCGGATAATATTCCGCCGCTATCCAGCGCCCCAGCAGCTCGCCGCTCACCGCGCCTGCCGCTCCCGCCAGCGCGCTGTTATTTCCCGATGCCGCCGCTATCGCTCCCCACACCGCATGCGCCATCGCATTGGCTTCCACATTCACCTTACCCGTCGCGCTGTCCGTCGTCTGGCTGTGAATGATTTCCGCCACATACGGACTCACTGCCCCGCTCGCCGCCTGCGCCAGGTTGCCCCCCGCCAGCCCCTGCATCGCCGCCGTTACCGCCTGCGCCACCTTCTGGTACTTTCCGCCCGTATCGTAGTCCGCCGTCGCCGTCCGGCTCACCTGCGCGCTGATTTGCTCCTCGCTCGGACTGCCATTCCCTCCCGCTACCAGCTTCGCCCGCGCCGCTGCCCGCGCCGCCGGGTCGCTCTGCGCCGCCTGCGCGTTCAGCTTGCCCTGCGTCACCAGCACATCACTCACCTGGCGCCCGATTTCACCTATCTTCTGCGCCGTCGCCAGCCGGTTCTGCTCTTTCTCCTTATCAAATATCGGACTCAGCGTCTGGTTCGCATGCGCCGCATCCCGGCTTAACCCCGTCACGTCCTGCTGCTGATTCGCGCCGTCGCGGATAACCGCCGATAACTCGATCCCGGCTCACTAGCCGAGATCTTTACTCAGGCTGGAATTTTAGCCAGCAACTCATTTACTTTTTCAGTATCTTCAGGATGTAACTGAATATACTTTTCACAGGCCAGACGGACATATTTAAAGCCTACAAATTCAGGAACTATAAGTTCTCCGTCCCATACCCCAAACATTATGCCCTCAAAATGACATTCTGGATCAGGGTCTTCAAAATCAGGGAATGAACAATATGTTTCGTTAACACCGCAGCCTATTTTATTTATAAGATACGGTAACATCCATATGAATTTACCCTGTAGATACATTGAATTAAAATAATCCCGAACAACCCATTCAGGATCGTTTTCATAATCTATGTTCTCAAAAATATATTCGTTCATTATTTAGTCACCGGATGAAAATTTTCTACCATTCCTGTCTTTTTATCCAAATAAACTTGGAATTTTATCCCGCCGGCGGTTGCCGTATATTCTCGTTGTCCAGATGCAATAGCTGCTTTGTAACCACTACTTGCAGCTTGCTGCCCCAATTCTAACATTTTTTGGTCAGTAAAGATCTTAGGGTCATAGATTGTTTTGGTAAATATTTTATCCTTATAACCTGTAATATTACCGGCGCGATCGTAAGCGGGTATTTTATATTGAACCTCAGTAATACCCTTCACGCTGCTTTGAGTTTCACCGACAATTTTCACATTTTTCTCACTTACTGTTGAATAGAAAGCATCAGCATTATGACCACCTGTAATACCTTTCTGTTGATTGTATTTTACAACAGAACCCATATGTTCCAGTTGGTCAATTTTAAAACTAATTCCAGATGGATAAGAGGTGTTCTTCGCAACAACCAAAAACGCCTTAGCTGCTACATATTGTACTAACTTCGCTTCACTGGTCGGCACGCCACTTGCCAAGATTTCCGCAGCTCGTTGCGGCGTCATTTCCCCATCCGCCGCCAACGCACTCACCGGAACCCCAAAGAATTCTGCCCAGGCAATCATCAGGCCTTTAGCTGCATTCTGTCCGTCCGGTATCTGTCCCTGTGAGTTCTTGATCAGCGCCGCCGTGAGTTCTTCTGGTGTGGCACCATTCTGGAGCATATGAACGCCGAGCGACTGCTGGGATAAACCCATGTCAGCCATGCCTTTACCGAAATCAATCGGACTCAAAGCATTATTCTCCACCGCGTTCTTCCCGGCCTGCGCACCCGCCACCGCATCCGCGCTGCTGCCTCCGCTAAGCCCACCCATCAGTCCCGCCGCCAGCGTGCTCAGCGCGCTTATCGTCGACTTCTGCTCATCCGACAGCTCTTCTGTCTTAACGTCCGGATAATATTCCGCCGCTATCCAGCGTCCCAGCAGCTCGCCGCTCACCGCGCCTGCCGCTCCCGCCAGCGCGCTGTTATTTCCCGATGCCGCCGCTATCGCTCCCCACACCGCATGCGCCATCGCATTGGCTTCCACATTCACCTTACCCGTCGCGCTGTCCGTCGTCTGGCTGTGAATGATTTCCGCTACATACGGACTCACTGCGCCACTCGCCGCCTGCGTCAGGTTGCCACCCGCCAGCCCCTGCATCGCCGCCGTTACCGCCTGCGCCACCTTCTGGTACTTTCCGCCCGTATCGTAGTCCGCCGTCGCCGTCCGGCTCACCTGCGCGCTGATTTGCTCCTCGCTCGGACTGCCATTCCCTCCCGCTACCAGCTTCGCCCGCGCCGCTGCCCGCGCCGCCGGGTCGCTCTGCGCCGCCTGCGCGTTCAGCTTGCCCTGCGTCACCAGCACATCACTCACCTGGCGCCCGATTTCACCTATCTTCTGCGCCGTCGCCAGCCGGTTCTGCTCTTTCTCCTTATCAAATATCGGACTCAGCGTCTGGTTCGCATGCGCCGCATCCCGGCTTAACCCCGTCACGTCCTGCTGCTGATTCGCGCCGTCGCGGATAACGATACTGCCCTCGCTCACCGCCGCCCGCGTCAGCGAACTGTCGCTGCCGCTGCCGTTCGCCCCCATCAGCAGACCGCTGGCCGCATTCCCGAGGAACTGCCCTGCCACGCTACCGCTCGTGCTCACTCCCGCTACCGCTACGCTGCTTCGAATAGTAGTTATCGCTGTCCTGCTCGCCGCTCAGCGTCAGGTTACGCCCGACGTCCATTGCCACAAAGCAGGCTCAGGATCTTGGTTCGGACATTCCACATCCCACCATCTGCTACAAATTCTACTGTCTGGATTGACTGACAGGATGCCGATCCAGATCCGGGTGACGCCGGGCTGCGTCATTATTACCATTCAGAATACCCGCGAGTTGTACGGCTGCGCCGAAACACTGGGCGTCGCAGGTGTCAACCGGATAAAGATGCTCCAGTAACAGAAGACCCTCTCCGACGCGCTTCACGACACCGACGATCTGCTGGTGATCAAACGAGGCAGGAGACATTTTTCGAAAGCGTAACGGTTGATAGCACGATCCCGACCACAGAGCATCTGGCCAGGACATCAACCAATACAGCGACTCAGTGCCAGCCTGAGACCAGCACCGATTTCAGCCGGGGCGCTATCTACAGATAATATGACATTATCACTACTTTTAAGACCCATACCGTCCCATGCTTCCAGCTTTTCATGGCGCGTGGGTGAAATGGTGATAACATCATTAACACAATGGATCCCGCAGTTTTTCATATCCTTGAATAACGATTTTTTGGTTTTATAGCCGTATCTTTCCATCAGCATGGCTATCCAAGTTACATATTGTTCTTTGCCTTTCTCAAGGTCAAAAAACACTACGCGTTCTGCAAGTTCGGTTAATGTTCGGCTGTCCGACAAGGCTTGTAAGATGGTTTCACCGATCCTCTGATCATCTGCATCAGGAGATAATAAATGAGGTGAAAATTCAGGATCTGTACGAACTCGCCCTAGCCCTGATTGAGTTTCAATAAGTAAAAATTCATTAGTAATAAAGGCATTAGCCCAATAATCTTGATCTTTGTTAAATTTCATCATTTCACCTGTGTTACCTTAACTGCCACACCTTGGCTTTTACCGTACTCAATAGCTCGGTTAATTTCCGTCCATTGAGCTTTGGTCGTATTAGCAGGAATAGCTAGTTGAATTTCTCTATTAGAAATCATAGATGATGTTAATGTTTCACCCGAAAGCCTGGATCTTTCAAATTTCGCCACTGCATCAATATTCCCTTTAATCGAACTGTAAACCTGGTTAGGATTAGCCAGTTTCGCCATCGTCTGAGTATCCATTGATTTGGCGCTCACCGCCGTTTTGGTCGTGCCATCATAGTAATCAAACGTTTTGAAGTTTTTTGGCAATCGCGCATCTGCTGGCAATGACGTCCCTACATAATCCTCCCATGGCATCCCCTGCTTCATATTGCCTTGTCCCCACTTCAACCCAATCTCAGCAGCACTGACGCTGACCGTTGCGGTATTACGGCCCATAAATGAAATTGCCGCTTGCGTCAGATCTTTAGCCAGCATACCAGCCGAAGCTATCAGCGCCTGATTTTCAGGATCGGAAACAAACGCCGCATATTTTGTCCAGCCAGGGCTGTTCGTATCTATCTTTGCCAGATCTTGCGCATTCCAGTACTGAACATACGCTTTCACCTGCTCATCAGACATCACATCTACGCCGGGGAGGTAGTTTAACCATGCCGGGCGTTCTGTCATTTCAATGCCGCCAAGGGCTAACTCTTTATCCACGACTTGCGCGGCAAGCGGATTGTCTTTCAGTTTGTTATCAAGCTGCGCGCTTTGCTCATCACTGACCTGTTTCCACTTGTCGACAACCGCTTGGCAGTCTCCACCGGATTTCCGGCAATCCTGCATCTCTTTATCGAATTCCAATCCCTGAGAAGTACTCAGGTAATTATTCTCCACCGCGTTCTTCCCGGCCTGCGCACCCGCCACCGCATCCGCGCTGCTGCCTCCGCTAAGTCCCCCCATCAGTCCCGCCGCCAGCGTGCTCAGCGCGCTTATCGTCGACTTCTGCTCATCCGACAGCTCTTCTGTCTTAACGTCCGGATAATATTCCGCCGCTATCCAGCGTCCCAGCAGCTCGCCGCTCACCGCGCCTGCCGCTCCCGCCAGCGCGCTGTTATTTCCCGATGCCGCCGCTATCGCTCCCCACACCGCATGCGCCATCGCATTGGCTTCCACATTCACCTTACCCGTCGCGCTGTCCGTCGTCTGGCTGTGAATGATTTCCGCCACATACGGACTCACTGCCCCGCTCGCCGCCTGCGCCAGGTTGCCCCCCGCCAGCCCCTGCATCGCCGCCGTTACCGCCTGCGCCACCTTCTGGTACTTTCCGCCCGTATCGTAGTCCGCCGTCGCCGTCCGGCTCACCTGCGCGCTGATTTGCTCCTCGCTCGGATGGGGATCGCCTCCCGCTACCTATTACGATTTTTCTTGTAGCCTTGGTAATAAATCCACCAACAACCAGTAGCTATCAACGCCCCTGTGAAACATGCAGCTTTTGTATACTTCCATGTATCACTCCAAATCAGCTCAAATGGGATGTGGTAAACCAATAAGAGGTAACCTCTAATGAGCACGTATATAATTAAAAACAATACGATCATTGCTACATTGCAAGCAAAAAATAGATAGAAAAAAATAAAGAACCAAGATTTTCTATTCATTTTTGGTTCCCTTTTTGTAATTTCACACCTGTTTTACCCGCTTGATCATTGAGGATCTCTGTCACCGCACTACCCGCGGCATTACCAGCAATACCAGGTACTGGATTAATCGGCAGCGGTTTGGATATTCCCATCCCGACATCTGTCCAGATCCAGTCTTTCCATGGCTTCATTGGATTAAGGACTTTATCAAACGGCAATTCAACTAGTTTACCTGCACCATAGCCCATCCCAGAGGCCAAACCATTAATTAAGCCACCTGTAAAAGGATTATCCCCTTTCAGATAGCTGGATGTTGCACCACCTGCCGCGTTCCAGCTCATTGTTCCCCTTAATCCTGTATTTCTGGTAAAAGCTCCAACATACGTCGCAATGAGCACGTCCGTTGGATTAACTTCTCCATTAATAAGATACTGAATTCCCGCATTTGCCGTTCCGCCTATCGCGCCAGTAATCTGCATTCCTCCCGGCAGATAGA
>NZ_JBEAII010000011.1:0-40372 GCF_040064515.1 Klebsiella sp. CN_Kp104
GATTTGAACGTTGCGCAGCAACGGCCCGGAGGGTGGCGGGCAGGACGCCCGCCATCATTGCCAGGCATCAAATAAAACGAAAGGCTCAGTCGAAAGACTGGGCCTTTTGTTTTTGTGTTTTGCGGTCAGGCGCGCCGCCATCTTCCCTGGTGGCGCTGCGCTTACCGGGGCTACAGACCCGTAGCCCGGGAAAGGCGCATCGCGCCGCCCCCGGGAAAATGACCATATCAATATAAATGAAAGGCCCAGTCGTGAGACTGGGCCTTTTGTCTTTCTGGCGGCTAAGCCAAAGGGAACGCATCCCGGCTTACGCGTTTGTGGAGAGGTATCACTAACGCGTAAGCGCCACGATTCCTAACGTGAGACCGGCAACCGCTGCGGCCCCACCGGCGATTGCGCCAGCGGTTTCCCAGTTATCCTGAGTTGTGCCTTTTACACAGGTATTGGTATGCACCAGTCGGCCCTGCGAGTCATAGACCGGCACGCACGGGGAATCATGGGCACAGCCAGCAAGCAACGTTGCTAACAATGTCACTAATATTAATTTTTTCATGGTATTACCTCTAAATAACCGTTTGCAGTCAACGATGTCAACACATAACGGAATAGCTTATTTTACCACCGCAATGACCCAGGCCCGGAAGGGGAAATAATCTCAAATTATGAGCAGAGTAAATATCGTGAAGAGAAATGAGAAATAATGAAGAAAATATGTAGAAAGGGATATTTCAATGCGTCAGTCGGGGATGGGAATTAATATTTCTACTAACTTATTGTTCTTATAGATATAAAAAAAGGCGCCGCGTGGCGCCTTGATAATGATAGTCGATTATTCTGCGTGGCGGGTAAAGCGACGCCTTACAACCACAAAGAACACCGGTACGAAGAAGATGGCCAGCAGCGTTGCGGTAAGCATACCGCCCATCACGCCGGTACCGACAGCGTTTTGCGCGCCGCTACCAGCGCCATGGCTAATCACTAACGGCATGACCCCGAGAATAAAGGCTAATGAAGTCATTAATATAGGGCGCAGACGCATACGGGATGCTTCCAGGGTCGCCTCGATAATACCTTTGCCTTCTTTATCCATAAGGTCTTTGGCGAACTCAACAATAAGAATGGCGTTCTTCGCAGATAAACCAATAGTTGTTAACAGGCCAACCTGGAAATAAACGTCATTATTCAATCCTCTAACTGAGGCTGCTAATAATGCGCCGATAACTCCTAATGGCACAACCAGCATAACGGAGAATGGAATAGACCAGCTTTCATAGAGTGCTGCCAGACAGAGGAAGACGACTATCAGCGAAATAGCATATAGCGCTGGCGCCTGGTTACCTGATAAACGTTCCTGATAAGACAAGCCCGTCCAGTCATAACCGATACCTGCAGGCAGTTTACTGGCCAGTTGCTCCATCAAGGCCATGGCTTCCCCGGTACTCTTACCCGGAGCCGCTTCGCCGAGGATTTCCATCGAAGGCAGGCCGTTGTAACGTTCGAGACGCGGAGAACCATATACCCAACGTGAAGTAACAAATGCCGAGAACGGCACCATTTCACCGTTAGAGCTGCGGACATACATGTTATTGATATCACCGGGTAGCATACGGAAACTGGCATCGGCCTGAACATAGACTTTCTTCACGCGGCCGCGGTCAATAAAGTCATTCACATAATAGCCGCCCAGTGCAGCTGATATCGTTTCGTTAATGTCGGATAACGAGACGCCCAGCGCCTGCGCTTTCTCTTGATCGACGTCGAGTTTAAACTGCGGTGTATCTTCAAGGCCATTAGGGCGAACGCGTACCAGCTGTTCCGGATGCTGTTTTACCATCCCCAGAAGCTGGTTTCGTGCCTGAGTTAGCTGTGTGTGTCCTAAGCCACCCTGGTCAATCAGCTCAAAGTCGAAACCGGTCGCGGTACCTAACTCGATGATGGCCGGCATGTTGAACGGGAAGACCATTGCATCTTTAATCTGGCTAAATGCGGCGGTGGCACGCTTAATAATGGCTTCAACGCCGTTTTCCGAACCGCTGCGCTCTTCCCATGGTTTCAAACTGACAAACGCCATACCGGAGTTTTGTCCTTGTCCGCTGAAGCTAAAGCCGTTAACGGTGAACACGCTCTCAACATTAGCTTTCTCTTTCTGTAGATAGTAGTCGCTGACGGAGTCGAGCACCTTTTGCGTACGCTCTTGCGTAGCGCCAGCAGGTAACTGAACCATGGTCAGGAACACGCCCTGGTCTTCATCAGGCAGGAAGGATGTAGGCAAGCGGACAAACAGCATTGCCATGCCGATAACGATCAGCAGATAGATAACCAGGTAGCGCCCGGTGCCGCGCAGGATCCCGCTTACGCTGTTGGTGTAGTGGTTAACGCTTTGGTCGAACCTGGCATTAAACCAGCCGAAGAACCCCTTTTTGCCATGATGGTCTGCGGATGCTGGCTTTAACATGGTTGCGCATAGCGCCGGGGTCAGTACCAGCGCGACCAGTACAGACAGCGCCATCGCGGAAACGATAGTGATGGAGAACTGACGATAAATCGCCCCGGTCGAGCCGCCAAAGAAGGCCATCGGGACGAATACCGCCGAGAGCACCATGGCGATACCAACCAGCGCCCCCTGAATCTGCTCCATTGATTTCTCTGTGGCTTCAACGGGGGAAAGCTTGTCCTCGACCATGACGCGCTCAACGTTCTCTACCACCACGATGGCATCGTCGACCAGTAGCCCTATCGCCAGCACCATGCCAAACATGGTTAGCGTGTTGATGGAGTAGCCGAACATCGCCAGCACCGCAAAAGTACCCAGCAAGACGACCGGCACAGCGATCGTCGGGATAAGCGTTGCGCGAATGTTCTGCAGGAACAGATACATCACGAGGAAGACGAGGATAATGGCTTCAAACAGCGTTTTGACCACTTCGTGAATGGAGATTTTAACGAACGGCGTGGTGTCGTAGGGATAAACAACTTTCATCCCTTGCGGGAAGAAGGGCTGCAGCTCGGCAAGTTTCGCTTTAATCGCCGTAGCGGTATCTAACGCATTGGCGCCGGTCGCCAGCTTGATCCCCAAACCAGAGGCGGGTTTGCCATTAATGCGCGCGACAACGTTATAGTTCTCGCCGCCCAGTTCAATGCGCGCGACATCCTTCAGGCGAACCACGGAACCATCGGCGTTAACCCGCAGCGTGACTTTACCGAATTCCTCAGGATCTTTCAGGCGAGTCTGAGCAATGATCGAGGCATTAAGCTGTTGACCTTTAACCGATGGTGTACCGCCAAGCTGTCCGGCGGCGATCTGATCGTTTTGCACTTTCAGCTGGTTGATAACATCAACCGGCGTGAGGTTATATTTATTCAGCAGGTTGCCGTCGAGCCAGATACGCATGGCATATTGCGCACCGAACAACTGTACATCGCCCACGCCGTTAAGACGGCTGATAGGGTCTTTGATGTTGGAGGCAACGTAGTCGGAAATATCATCCTGGGTAGTGCTTGGGTTATCAGAGATAAATCCGGCAACCAGCAGGAAGCTGCTACTGGATTTCTCAACGCTAATACCTTGCTGCTGTACTTCCTGTGGCAGCAGCGGCGTCGCCAGTTGCAGTTTGTTCTGCACCTGCACCTGGGCGATATCCGGATCGGTGCCGGATTGAAAAGTGAGCGTGATGGTCACGCTACCGGATGAATCACTGGTAGAGGACATGTACATCAGATTATCGATACCATTCATGTTCTGTTCGATAACCTGGGTGACGGTGTCCTGCACGGTTTGCGCATCTGCACCCGGGTAGGTTGCCGAGATGGCTACCGCGGGCGGCGCAATCGTGGGATATTGCGCGATAGGAAGCTGCATGATGGCGAGGCCGCCGGCAATCATCATGATGATCGCCAGCACCCATGCAAACACCGGTCGATGAATGAAGAACTTAGACATAGCGATTCATACCTTATTGTGCGGCGGAGGCAGCGGTATCTTCCGTCGCCTTCACGGTGACGCCTGGGCGAACCTTCTGTAACCCACTAACGATGACTTTGTCGCCGTTTTGCAGGCCGCTGGTGATTAACCATTTATCGCCTATCGCCTGGGCGGCGGTGACTTCTCGGTTTTCCACCTGGTTCTGCGCATTAACGATTAACACAGTGGCATCGCCGCGCGGCGTGCGGGTAACCCCCTGCTGCGGTACCAGAATCGCCTGCGGATTGACGCCTTCATCGATACGGGCGCGGACAAACATGCCCGGCAGAAGAGTGTGTTGCGGATTAGGGAATACCGCGCGCAGCGTAATGGATCCGGTGCTTTCATCGACGGTCACGTCAGAAAATTGCAGCGATCCCTTCAGGGAATAGGGTTGGCCATTTTCCATAATCAGCTGCACGCTTTTACTGTCATCACCGCGCTGCAGGCTTTCCTGTTTCAGGCGCATAAAATCGTTGCTGGATTCGGTTACGTCGACATAGATCGGATCGAGTTGCTGCACCGTCGCCATGGCGTCCGCCTGGCCGTTGGTCACCAGTGCGCCTTCGGTTACGCTGGATTTACCAATCCGCCCGTCGATGGGCGAGGTCACCTTGGTGTAAGCCAGATTGATACGGGCGTTTTCGACCGCGGCCTTAGCCGCCACGACATCGGCATCGGCCTGACGCGCGGTAGCGACGGCCTGATCGTATTCCTGCTGACTGATGTACTGCGTCCCAAGCAGAGGAACATAACGTTTCACCGTCAGATGGGCGATAGCCGCTGCGGCTTCGGCTTTTGCCTCGTCGCCTTTGGCGCTGTTCCAGGCCGCCTGGTAAGTAGCTGGGTCGATTTGATAGAGCGATTCACCGGCCTTGATATCGCTGCCTTCGACAAAGTTGCGTTTCAGGATAATACCGCTGACCTGAGGGCGAACTTCAGCGACACGGAAGGCCGACGTTCGCCCTGGGAGTTCAGTGGTGACGGAAAGCGGTTCGCTGTGCACTACATGTACGCTAACCTGTGGCGCCTGCGGTTGTGCCTGCTGGTTGCCTGTATTATCGCAACCGGTAAGCAATACGGCGGAGATAATTAGGCTGGATAAAAGAGAAACTCTGGCATGACTCGTCATTGCTGTTCCTTATAGATTACGGGCCGGATAGGGCGGCGAATCTGCGAAGAAATAATGAATATTAAAGCGGTTCGTTATCCTACAAATAAACATCGGTGGATGTAAGGAATAGTTATTTTTGAGCAATAAACAAGGCACGTAAAAACAAAAAAAAGGAGGTTGATTTCGTTGCGTCTTCTTTAATATTTATTTTGTGAATGTATTCTTATTTTATATTTATCGCATGTATTAAATTCTCGTGTAATTAAATGTCAGTATCTGCATTTTTGCTAAATAATATTTTTTATGGAATGCTAAATTGGCTGGTGTATCAGTCAATTCTGTATTCACCGTTAGGTAGCGAGTGGGAAAAGGTTATGGCCAGAAAAACCAAAGAGGACGCCTTAAGAACGCGTCAACTCCTGATTGAGTCCGCCATTCAGCAGTTCGCGCAGCGCGGCGTTACCAATACCACGCTGACCGATATCGCTGACGCCGCGGGCGTCACGCGTGGAGCGGTGTACTGGCATTTTTCCAGCAAGGCGGAGTTATTTAATGAGATGTGGCAGCAGCAGCCGCCGCTCAGAGAGCTACTGCCCCATCAACAGTGGGAGCTGGATAACAAAAATCCGTTAACTGGGTTACGTAAAAAATTTATTACCGGATTACAATATATCGCTGAGAATTCCCGACAGCAGGCACTGCTACAAATTCTTTATCATAAATGCGAGTTTACTAGTGACATGCTGCCGGAAAGCGAAATCCGCAAACGAATTGGCTTCAATTACGCCATAATCCGTGACGTCCTGCAGTGTTGCGTAAGAAATAGATTATTGCCGGCGGAAACAAATATCGAAATTACGTTGATAATATTACACGGCGCTTTTACAGGAATTATCAAAAACTGGTTAATGGATCCTGAACAATTCAATCTCTATCAGCAGGCGCCCGTGCTGGTAGACAATATTATGTCGGCGTTATCGCTGCAACAACCTGACCATAGCGTGTGGCCAATGGCTGCCGTGGGGCAGTAGTTCAGTATAAAAATCAGGTATAAAAAAAGGCGCTTCCCCATGCCGAAGAGCGCCTTTTTAATTCAGCAATTTACTGATTAATATCAGTTCATGCCGTATTTTTTCAGTTTCTTACGCAGAGTACCGCGGTTGATACCCATCATCAGGGCAGCGCGGGTCTGGTTACCACGGGTGTATTGCATCACCATGTCCAACAGTGGCTGTTCAACTTCAGCCAATACCAGCTCATACAGATCATTAACATCCTGACCATTCAGTTGAGCAAAATAGTTCTTCAGTGCCTGTTTAACCGAGTCACGCAGGGGCTTTTGAGTTACCTGATCCTGAGAGTTAACGGTAGAAACGGTCAGTACGTCAGAATTTACGCGTTGTTCGAACATAGTTCTGTCAGCTCTTTATTTCTATTACGCAAAATTTTCGAAGTATGCCTCCAACGCCTCCAGCTGTTCGCTGGCATCCTCAATGGCGTTGAATGTGCGCCGAAACTGGTCATTTGGAGCATGCTCCTGGAGATACCAGGAGACGTGTTTACGCGCGATTCGGTACCCTTTTGCCTGACCGTAAAAGTCATGCAGTTCCCGAACGTGCGCGCAAAGCAAGCGCTTAACCTCTGCCAACGGCAGGGGGGGCAGCAACTCCCCAGTGTCCAGATAATGCTGGATTTCCCGAAAGATCCAGGGTCTTCCCTGAGCCGCACGGCCTATCATGAGAGCGTCAGCCCCCGTGTAGTCGAGCACGGCTCTGGCTTTAAGCGGGTCAGTAATGTCGCCATTCGCGATAATCGGAATGGAAACTTTCTGCTTAACTGCCCGAATACTGTCGTATTCAGCTTCTCCGTTAAACAAGCAGGCGCGAGTGCGTCCGTGAATAGTCAGAGCCTGAATGCCACATTCTTCAGCCAGTTGGGCAATCTCTACACAGTTACGGTGTTCCGGTTCCCAACCGGTGCGAATCTTGAGAGTCACCGGAACGTCCACTGCCTTGACGACCGCGGTCAGGATTGACTTCACCTGATCGGGATACTGCAAGAGGGCTGAACCAGCAAGCTTACGATTCACCTTTTTAGCCGGGCACCCCATATTGATATCAATAATCTGGGCGCCGCTTTCCACGTTAATACGGGCGGCTGCGGCCATCTCTTCCGGTACGCTACCGGCGATTTGCACGGTACGAATACCGGGCTCATCAATGTGCACCATCCGTAACCGGGACTTGTCGCTCTCCCATACCTGCGGGTTGGAGGACATCATCTCGGAGACGGTTAAACCTGCTCCCATCTCGTAACACAGCGTCCTGAATGGTCTGTCAGTGATGCCAGCCATAGGTGCTGCGATCAGGCGATTTCTGAGCTGGTGGTGTCCGATGCGCATGAGTTAAGAAATGACCATACTGTGACTGCAAGGCGGCGTATATTACGCATTTTTTGCGCGAGATGAAAGGCCAAACTTTGACCAATCCTCTGTTACAGATCAATGAATCCAGGAGTAACGTAATAGCCATGAATAAATTATCATATTAATCATTATGTTATTACCAACGGGATAATTTGTGTCCAATTATAAAATCACAAAACTTCTCGATTTTTCTGAGATGAAGGCGATACGAGACGGGATAAAACGCTGTTTTTGTAGCCAAAAAAGGGCATCGTAATGCGATCCGGCTCTCATTTCCTGGCAATATTCGGCGGTTACTGGAAACAAAAATGCGGCCCGTAGGCCGCAGTCTTACTTAGTTTTTCTGTCCGGTAATTCGGCACCACTCCTCTTTCTCCACCACCGGGTCGAGGGTGAAGAGCGGGGCGTAGGCTTCGCAGACGCTTTCCGCCTGGCTTGCCAGGATTCCGGAAAGGCCAAGCAGGCCGCCTGTAACCGGCAGGACGCTGATTAAAGGGGCCAGCTCACGTAACGGGCCTGCCAGAATGTTTGCGACCACCACATCGGCTTTCATGGCTTCTGGCTGATCCTGCGGCAAATACAGTTCAAGGCGTTCGGAGACGCCGTTACGCTGGGCGTTATCACGACTGGCCTGAATGGCCTGCGGATCGATATCAATACCGATAGCTTTGGCGGCGCCCAGCTTCAGCGCGGCGATCGCCAGGATGCCGGAGCCGCAGCCAAAATCGATAACCGTTTTGCCCTGCAGGTCAAGGCCGTCGAGCCATTGCAGACACATCGCGGTCGTTGGGTGAGTGCCGGTACCAAAGGCCAGTCCTGGATCAAGCATCACATTGACTGCATTCTCATCAGGAACATCGCGCCAGCTCGGGCAAATCCACAGGCGTTCGCCGAAACGCATCGGGTGGAAGTTATCCATCCACTCGCGTTCCCAGTCTTTATCTTCCAGTTGTTCAATTTTATGCGCGAAGCCGGCGCCGAGCAGCGGATGCTGCTCAAGGATAGCAACCGCTTCGTTCATGTCGCTTTCTGCGTCGAACAGACCGATAACGTCGGTATCGCCCCACAAACGGGTTTCACCCGGCAGCGGTTCGAACACCGGCGTGTCGTGGGTGTCCTGGAAGGTAATCGAGACCGCGCCGGCCTCCATCAGCGCGTCGCTCAGTTCTTCCGCGTGAGCGCCGGTCGTATTCAGTTTTAGTTGGATCCAAGGCATGGCAAAACTCTTTATTTATCAGTAGTCATAATAGGGGCTGGTGGTACGGGTTGACCGAAGCGGTTCCCGACGACAAAAGCCAACAAACTTAGCAGCAGCGAGGGCACGATAGGGTGGAAGCCCAGGTACTGAATGTTAAACGTCGCGAGCACGGCATACAGTATGCCGCCCACTAACATCGCGCTGAGCGCGCCGGCAGCGTTTGCCCGCTCCCAGTAAAGGCCCAATACCAGCGGCCATAAGAACACGGCTTCCAGGCCGCCAAAGGCCAGCAGATTAAGCCAGATAATCATTTCCGGCGGCCGCCAGGCGGCCAGCATCATAAGTATGCCGAGCACTAAGGTGGCGATCGTTGAGATCCGCTTCAGCTTCTGCTCGTTACGCTTTTTCGTTGGCTGAGCGCTGAGCCACAGATCTTTAATGATCGTAGCCGATGCCTGCAGTAAATGGGCGTTAACGTTAGACATAATCGCGGCCATCGGCGCCGCTAAAAACAGCCCTGCGGCCCACGGCGGCAGCACTTGAACCATCAACGTCGGGATCACCTGATCGGGCACGGTGAGGCCCGGCAGGACGGCGCGACCAAGAGCGCCGGCGAGATGCATACCGAACATCAGAATCGCCACGACGATGGTGCCAATAACGATCCCGCGGTGTACGGCCTTGCTGTCTTTATAGGAGATACAGCGTACGGCGGTATGCGGCAAGCCGATGACGCCGAAACAGACCAGCACCCAGAACGAGGTCATAAAGGTTGGCGTGAGGATATCATCGGCGCCGTGGGGCGACACCAGCTGCGGGTCGATTTGCTGGAGTGTTTCTACCGCCTGATGCAGGCCTCCGGCGGCATGCACTACACCAACCAGCAGGACGATCGTTCCGATCAACATCACCATCCCTTGCATGGTATCGTTGAGTACGCTGGCGCGGAAGCCGCCAAAAGCGGTGTAGAGCGCAATTGTGATACCAAATATCAATAGTCCGGTTTCGTACTTGATCCCGGCGGCGGTTTCCAGCAGGCGCGCGCCGCCGATAAACTGTACCGCGATGGCCCCAACAAAGGCCACCAGCAAGCTGACGCTGGCAATCCATACCACCGCGCGGCTTTGGTAGCGCGCCTGCAGCATATCGTTAAGGGTAATGGCATTGTAGCGGCGCGCCAGGATCGCGAACTTCTTGCCGAGGATCCCGAGAGAGAGCCAGATCGTCGGTACCTGGATCATCGCCAGCAGTACCCAGCCCAGCCCATATTTGTAGGCGGCGCCAGGGCCGCCGATAAACGAGCTGGCGCTAATATAGGTGGCGGTGAGGGTCATGGCTAATACAAAGCCGCCCATCGATCGGCTGCCGAGGAAATACTCGCTCAGGAAGTTCCCGGTACTGCGTTTACGCATCGCGTAAAGAGACAGCCCGAAAACGACAAACAGATAAGCGATCAGCACCACGATAATCTCAAGCTGCATCGTTATCCTCCAGAGAGATATCGCGGAAGATAAAGCGCACCATCGCCCAGCACAGCAGGACGAACAGCAGCGGCACCAGCAGGCAGGCCAGTTCGAACCAGTGCGGCAGGCCGGTAAAGCCGATACCGACGCCAGGCAGATAGGCCGCAGCCAGCCACGCGGCAAGATAGAGAAGGGTCAGCCACAGCGCCCAGCGCGCTTCTTTATGGGCCTGAACAAATCTTTTGTCCATTTTTTGTCCCTTGAGGATGAAGAAAGCGGGGATTGTACCGCATGGAAAAGTCGAGGGGAGAGAAAAAGAAAAAAGGCCGGATTATCCGGCCTTTTGCAGCGAGTACAGGATTATTTTTCCTGCAGTCCGAGTTTTTTCTCCAGATAGTGGATATTGGTGCCACCATGCTGGAAGTTCTCGTCGCTCATAATGCGCATCTGCAGCTCAACGTTGGTTTTGATGCCATCGATGATCAATTCCTGCAGCGCGTTCTTCATGCGGGCAATCGCCACATCACGGCTTTCGCCGTAGCAGATCAGTTTACCGATCATTGAGTCATAGTACGGCGGTACGGTGTAACCGGCGTAGATATGAGACTCCCAGCGCACGCCAAAACCGCCCGGCGCGTGGAAGCGGGTAATTTTACCCGGGCTCGGCAGGAAGGTATTCGGGTCTTCGGCGTTGATACGGCATTCCACCGCATGGCCGCGAACCTGCACTTCTTCTTGCTTGATAGACAGCGGCTGACCCGCCGCGATGCGCAGCTGTTCTTTGATCAGGTCAACGCCGGTGATCATTTCGGTAACCGGATGTTCTACCTGAATACGGGTGTTCATCTCAATGAAGTAGAACTCGCCGTTTTCAAACAGGAACTCAAAGGTACCCGCTCCGCGATAGCCGATATCCACACAGGCTTTCGCGCAACGTTCGCCGATGTAGCGACGCAGTTCCGGGGTAATGCCCGGCGCCGGCGCTTCTTCGACGACTTTCTGGTGACGACGCTGCATGGAGCAGTCGCGTTCCGCCAGATAGATAGCGTTGCCCTGGCCGTCCGCCAGCACCTGAATCTCGATGTGACGAGGATTTTCCAGGTACTTCTCCATATAGACCATGTCGTTGTTGAAAGCCGCTTTCGCTTCCGCTTTGGTCATGGAGATGGATTGCGCCAGTTCAGCGTCGCTGCGCACGACGCGCATGCCGCGACCGCCGCCGCCGCCGGAGGCTTTGATGATAACCGGGTAGCCGATGCGTTTGGCATGCGCGCGGTTAGCGTCCATGTCGTCGCCCAGCGGGCCATCAGAACCTGGAACGGTCGGAACGCCAGCTTTCTTCATAGCGGTGATGGCGGACACTTTGTCGCCCATCAGGCGGATAGTGTCGGCTTTCGGGCCGATGAAGATGAAACCGGAGCGCTCAACCTGCTCGGCAAAGTTAGCGTTCTCGGAAAGGAAACCGTAACCCGGGTGAATCGCTACCGCGCCGGTGATTTCCGCTGCGCTGATGATAGCCGGGATGTTCAGATAGCTTTTTACGGACGGAGCCGGGCCGATGCAGACCGTCTCATCCGCTAATAATACGTGTTTTAAATCGCGATCCGCGGTGGAGTGCACAGCAACGGTCTTGATGCCCAGTTCTTTACAGGCACGCAGGATGCGCAGTGCGATCTCGCCACGGTTAGCGATGACAATTTTATCCAGCATGTTCGCCTCGTTACTCGATGACAACCAGCGGCTCGTCGAATTCTACAGGTTGGCCGCTTTCGATCAGAATGGCTTTAACCACGCCGGCTTTGTCGGCTTCGATCTGGTTCATCATTTTCATCGCTTCTACGATGCACAGGGTGTCGCCCACGTTAACTTTCTGACCGACTTCCACAAAGGCTTTCGCGTCCGGGCTCGGGGTGCGGTAGAAAGTACCGACCATCGGGGAACGTACGATGTGACCACTGATTTCCGCTTTCGCTTCAGCGGCAGGTGCTGCTGCCGGCGCTGCGGCGGCTGGCGCCTGAGGCTGGGCGATTGGCGCAGCATAGGCTTGCTGCATTACCGGATAGCTGGCAGCCGGCGCTGCACGGCTGATGCGTACAGACTCTTCGCCTTCAGAAATTTCCAGTTCGGAGATGCCTGATTCTTCAACCAGCTCGATCAGTTTTTTAATCTTACGAATATCCATGAGTGGGTTCCGTACTCTTTGTTTAGTGTGTTTGTGACAGGCGTTTTACCGCCGTCTGTAAAGCGTATGAATAGCCGTCCGCACCTAATCCGCAGATCACGCCCGAGGCGACATCAGACAGATACGAGTGGTGACGGAACGGCTCGCGCGCATGCACGTTGCTCAGGTGGATCTCGATAAACGGGATACTCACGGCAAGCAGCGCGTCGCGGATGGCCACGCTGGTATGCGTAAACGCGGCCGGATTGATCAGGATATAGTCCACAGAGTCTTTAGCCTGATGAATTCGGTCGATGAGCGCGAACTCCGCATTGGATTGCAGGTGGTCGAGTGTCACGTTTAGCGCTTCCGCTTCTGCGGTTAAACGGTTAACAATTTCTGCCAGCGTTAGCGAACCATACTTCTCGGGTTCACGGCTGCCGAGCATATTAAGGTTTGGTCCGTTCAAAAGCAAAATGCGAAACTTGTCAGCCATTGTGCAGCTATCTCCTGCTAACCTCGGGTAAAAAACAAAATATACCTTCGATACGCGCTTGTCACCTTTTCAGGGTTCGAAAACCCCTTCAGGAAAACCAAAGTCGCACATTATAACGATTTCGTAGCAATTGGCAGCTAAATACTGGTCTTATCAGGGAAGATTATCAACCGCTATCGTAAAAAGAGTCGCGGTTGATAAACGTTATGCGGGGAACTGCACATATCCGGAGATTAGCGCCACCACTGGCGAAACTTCTTGTAGCGGCTGGCTAAAAGTACCGTTGCCAGCCCGGCATAAATCAGCGGCTGCGGCGATATAATCTTCACCGACCACAGATAATGTATAGGGGCGAGGATCGCCACCAGATAGACGAAGTTGTGCAATGTTTGCCAACGACGGCCTAATTTTCGTTGCATGTACTGGGTTGACGTCGCCGCCAGCGCCAGTAAAACCAACCAACTGATTAAACCAAGCATGAGATACGGACGGTTGATTATCTCGGAACCGAGTAGCGCCAGATTGTTAATGCCGAGCTCCAGCAGCGTATAGCTGGTGAGGTGCAACGTGGCCCAGGCAAAGCACCATAACCCTAATAACCGGCGGGTGCGTATCAATAATGGCTGTTTAGCGTAGCGCGCCAGCGGCGTAATAAGCAAGGTGGCGAGCAAAAACTTCAGCGCCACCCGTCCGGTAAAATGCTGGATATCCTTTGCCGGATCGGCGCTGAAATAGCCCTGATGTCCGGCCCAGAACAGCCAGACAAGCGGTAAAAAACCGGCTAAATGCAGCGCAACTTTCAGCCAACCTATCTGTTTAACGCTCAGACGCACTAGAAATTCTCCCGTAAGTTAAGCCCGCGATACAGCGAGGCGACTTCCTCGGCATAGCCATTAAACAGCAACGTTGGCTGGCGTTTTACGTCGAGTACGCCGCCGGCGCCGATAAACCGCTCGCTGGCCTGCGACCAGCGCGGATGATCGACGTGCGGGTTCACATTGGCATAGAAACCGTATTCATCCGGCGCCGCCAGATTCCAGGTGGTCGGCGGCCGCTCGCGGGTTAATTCGATGCTCACGATCGATTTAATCCCTTTAAAGCCGTACTTCCACGGCACGGTCAGGCGGATGGGCGCGCCGTTTTGCGGCGGCAACGCTTTCCCATAGACGCCAACGCTCATCAGCGTGAGCGGGTGCATCGCTTCATCAAGGCGCAACCCTTCGACATAGGGATAGGCCAGGCCGCCGCCGATGAAGCGATCTTTTTGTCCAGGCATTTGTTCTGGCGCATACAGCGTTTTGAAAGCGACGTAGCGGGCGTTGCTGGTGGGCTCCACCAGCGCGAGCAGTTTATGCAGCGGGAAGCCGACCCACGGCACGACCATCGACCAGGCCTCCACGCAGCGCATCCGATAAATACGCTCTTCCAGCGGGAAACGACGGGTCAGGTCGTCGTGATCGAGCGTCAGGGGTTTGGCGACTTCGCCGCCGATGGTAAGCGTCCAGGGATCAGTGCGCAGGCTGCCTGCGTTAGCGGCCGGATCGGCTTTATCGAGGCCGAATTCATAAAAGTTGTTGTAGCCGGCGACTTTATCTTCCGGGGTGAGGGCGAGCTTACTTTGCCATGCTGCGGGTTTATCAAAGGTCAGCGCCTTTCCTGCAGGCGCCGGTGGGCGATCGTGGCCTTTAAACCAATCGAGCAGGTCGGCATGGGCCTTCGTTGAGAGCGACATCGCCGTCGCGCCGATACCGAGCATTTTCAGCACCTGGCGGCGCTGCAGGTTAAATACCGATTCCGCCGTTACGTCGGCTTCCGTCAGTTTTCTGGTTTTCATGGCGTCCTCCGTCATACTTTTTCCTAAGCATGACGGAGGCGCAGCGCGATCGCGAATATGTCACGAAAAATTGCAGATTAGCCGATTTTGACCAGCGTACGCCCCTGGATCTGGTTGTTCATGATTTTGTCGGCGAAGACCGGGGCATCGGCCAGGGTGATTTCGGTCGCGCTTTGCGCGTAAAAAGACTCCGGCAGATCGCGCACCAGCCGGCGCCAGGCTTCTGCGCGGCGCGCGGGCGGGGTCATTACCGAATCGACGCCCTGCAGGCGGACGTTGCGCAGGATAAACGGCATCACGGTGGTCGGCAGCGCGAAACCGCCCGCCAGGCCGCAGGCCGCGACGCAGCCGCCGTAGTTCATTTGTGCCAGTACTTTAGCCAGCACTTTATCGCCGACGGTATCGATAGCACCCGCCCAGATTTGTTTTTCCAGCGGACGGCTCTCAGCGAACTCGTCGCGGCTCAAAATACGCTGCGCGCCGAGGCTTTTCAGATAGTCATGGGTACTTTCGCGCCCGGAAACCGCCGCCACCTGATAACCCAGATGATGCAGCAGAGCGACTGCCGTGCTGCCGACGCCGCCGCTGGCGCCTGTTACGACGATCTCGCCATCCTGCGGACGCACGCCGGCGTCTTCCAGCGCCATCACGCATAGCATGGCGGTAAAACCTGCGGTACCGATCGCCATCGCTTTGCGTCCGTCGAGACCTTCAGGTATGGCCACCAGCCATTCGCCTTTGACGCGGGCGCGCTCGGCCAGGCCGCCCCAGTGATTTTCTCCCACGCCCCAACCGGTGAGTAATACCTGCTGGCCAACGTGAAAACGCGGATCTTCGCTGGCGTGGACGGTACCGGCAAAATCGATACCAGGAATCATCGGAAAGTTGCGGATAATTTTTCCTTTGCCGGTAATGGCCAACGCATCTTTATAATTGAGGCTCGACCAGTGAATATCGACAGTCACATCGCCTGGCGGCAACAGGTTGGCATCGATGTTTTGCACCGAGGAAAGGGTTTTGCCATCCTGCTGTTCTAAAATTAATGCCTGCATATGTGGTTCCTCGCGGTTTGAAGATTGGAAAAATTATTCTGCAGACTATACTCGCTAACGGCATTATTACGTGGATGTAACGCAATAAATTGCCAGATACGCCAGCTTTGGTAGTATGCGTCGCTTCAGAAAGTTAGTACTTACTTAAGAAAAAGTCTCAAAAGGGGCCCGAATGCCCATCGGGTAGTTATTCACACGCGGAGTTAACACAGGGATGCGATTAACGACGAAATTCTCAGCATTTGTTACGCTGCTCACCAGCCTGACGATTTTTGTCACGCTGATCGGCGCGTCGCTGAGCTTTTACAACGGCATTCAGATTAAGGTTGAGAATCGCGTACAGGCGGTGGCGACGATGCTGGATAGCCGCCTGGTGACCACCTCTTTTGAGAAGCTCGAACCGCAAATGGACGAGCTGCTCACGCCGGTAGAAGTCGAACATATTGATTTTCTGCTCAACGGCAAATCGCTTTACAGCCATACCCGCGGTGATAGTTACCGTCCGCTGGGCAGTAACAATCAGTATCGTGAAATGACGGTACCCTCGCTCAAACATCCCGGAATCTCGATTCGTCTGGTCTACATGGACCCGATGGTCAATTACTTCCGCTCGCTTCACGTCACCGCGCCGCTCTCCTTCGCCATCGGCTTCATGGTGCTGATTATCTTCTTTTCGATTCGCTGGATCCGCCGCCAGCTGGCGGGGCAAGAACTACTGGAGCTGCGCGCGCGACGCATTCTCAGCGGCGAGCGCGGGCCGCAGGTGCGCGGTTCGGTTCATGAATGGCCGGCCAGTACCAGCAGCGCGCTGGATATGCTGCTCTCGGAGCTGCAGTTCGCCAGCGATCAGCGCAGCCGCATGGATACCCTGATTCGCTCCTACGCCGCCCAGGATTCCAAAACCGGTCTTAACAACCGCCTGTTCTTTGATAATCAACTGGCGACGCTGCTGGACGATCAGGAAAAAGTGGGGGCGCACGGTATCGTGATGATGATTCGCCTGCCGGAGTTTGATCTGCTGCGCGACAACTGGGGACGGGCGGCGGCGGAAGAGCATTACTTCACGCTAATTAATCTGCTGTCTACTTTTATTATGCGTTATCCCGGCTCGCTACTGGCGCGCTATCACCGTAGCGATTTCGCCGTCTTATTGCCGCATCGCACTCTTAAAGAGGCCGATAGTATCGCCGGGCAGTTACTGAAGGCGATGGATGCGCTGCCGTCAACGCGGGTGCTGGATAAAGACGACACGATGCATATCGGCATCTGCGCCTTCCGCAGCGGCCAGTCCACCTCTCAGGTGATGGAACACGCCGAAGCCGCCACCCGCAACGCCGTGCTGCAGGGGAGTAATAGCTGGGCGGTTTACGATGATTCACTGCCGGAGAAGGGGCGCGGCAACGTGCGCTGGCGAACGCTTATCGAGCAGATGCTCAGCCGCGGCGGCCCGCGCTTGTATCAGAAACCGGCGGTCATGCGCGATGGGCGGGTACATCATCGCGAGCTCATGTGCCGCATCTATGACGGTAAAGAAGAGGTGATTGCCGCCGAGTATATGCCAATGGTGCAGCAGTTTGGCTTAGCGGAAGAGTACGATCGCCTACAGATTACGCGTTTGCTGCCGTTATTAAGTTATTGGCCTGATCAAACGCTGGCCCTGCAGGTGACCGTGGAGTCGCTGATTCGCCCGCGTTTCCAGCGCTGGCTGCGCGATACCATGATGCAGTGCGAAAAATCACAACGTCGGCGGATTATTTTTGAACTTGCAGAGGCGGATGTTTGTCAATATATCGGCCGTTTACACCCGGTTATGCGGTTGATAAACGCGCTGGGCATTCGCGTCGCTGTGGTTCAGGCCGGGTTGACGCTGGTTGGCACCAGTTGGATCAAGCAGCTGGACGTAGAAGTGATCAAGCTGCATCAAGGGCTATCGCGCAATATTGAAAAACGCAGCGAGAACCAGTTACTGGTTCAAAGTCTGGTGGAAGCCTGTAAAGGGATGCCGGTACAGGTTTTTGCGACGGGAGTACGCAGTCGCAGCGAGTGGCAGGTGCTGTCGCAATGCGGCGTGACCGGCGGTCAGGGGGAATTTTTTGCCGCCTCACAGCCACTTGACACAAATGTGAAAAAATATTCGCAAAGATACTCGGTTTGATCTGCCGTTTGGCGTGATTTCACGTAGAATAACGCGCGCCATAGTAAAGGGGGTGTGCTTGTCTACCCGCCGGAATGTCGCAACTTACGCAAGACTGACCTTTGACAGGTACAAACAGAGCACGGAGCGCAGCTGATTTATTCAGCGCCGAAGGGACTTCGTAAATGTTTGTAACAAAGGAAATGAACTGCACTAATTTTCACCGTAGCAGATGATTTTTGCGCCTTGTCGCTGCTGCGTGTGGTTGGTAAAGTAAGCGGATTTTGTTTTCCGCCCCAGCTTTCAGGATTATCCCTTAGTATGTTAAAAAAATTTCGTGGCATGTTTTCCAATGACCTGTCCATTGACCTGGGTACCGCGAATACCCTTATTTATGTAAAAGGACAAGGCATCGTATTGAATGAGCCTTCCGTTGTGGCCATTCGTCAGGATCGTGCCGGTTCGCCGAAAAGCGTTGCCGCTGTAGGTCATGAAGCGAAGCAGATGCTGGGCCGTACGCCGGGCAATATCGCGGCGATTCGCCCGATGAAAGACGGCGTTATCGCCGACTTCTTCGTGACTGAAAAGATGCTGCAACACTTTATTAAACAGGTGCATAGCAACAGCTTTATGCGTCCGAGCCCACGCGTGCTGGTGTGCGTGCCGGTTGGCGCGACCCAGGTTGAGCGTCGTGCTATCCGCGAATCCGCGCAGGGCGCTGGCGCTCGTGAAGTCTTCCTGATCGAAGAGCCGATGGCGGCCGCGATCGGCGCAGGCTTGCCGGTTTCTGAAGCGACCGGTTCTATGGTTGTTGATATCGGCGGCGGTACTACCGAAGTCGCAGTTATCTCCCTGAACGGCGTGGTCTACTCTTCTTCCGTACGTATCGGCGGCGACCGTTTCGACGAAGCCGTGATCAATTACGTGCGCCGTAACTACGGTTCCCTGATCGGCGAAGCAACCGCTGAGCGTATCAAACACGAAATCGGTTCCGCTTACCCGGGTGATGAAGTACGCGAAATCGAAGTGCGCGGCCGTAACCTGGCTGAAGGCGTTCCACGCGGCTTCACCCTCAATTCCAACGAAATCCTCGAAGCGCTGCAGGAGCCGCTGACCGGCATCGTCAGCGCCGTTATGGTCGCGCTGGAACAGTGCCCGCCGGAGCTGGCATCCGATATCTCCGAGCGCGGTATGGTCCTGACCGGCGGCGGCGCGCTGCTGCGTAACCTTGACCGTCTGTTAATGGAAGAGACAGGGATCCCTGTCGTAGTTGCAGAAGATCCACTGACCTGCGTCGCTCGTGGCGGCGGTAAGGCGCTGGAAATGATCGATATGCACGGCGGCGACTTGTTCAGCGAAGAGTAGTCAGCCTGAAGGTCTGGGGCAGCTTAAGGGCTGCCTCTGGTCTTTACTGACACGAGAATACGCATAGCCTATGAAGCCAATTTTTAGCCGCGGCCCGTCGCTACAGATTCGCCTTATTCTGGCGGTTTTGGTGGCGCTTGGCGTCATTATCGCCGACAGCCGCCTGGGTACGTTCAGCCAGATTCGAACGTACATGGATACAGCCGTCAGTCCTTTCTACTTTATCTCAAATGGTCCCCGGGAACTGCTCGACAGCGTATCGCAATCGCTGGCGACCCGCGATCAGCTCGAACTGGAAAACCGTGCGCTGCGTCAGGAACTGCTGTTGAAAAACAGCGATCTGCTGATGTTGGGTCAATACAAACAAGAAAACGCCCGTCTACGTGAGCTGTTAGGCTCGCCGCTGCGTCAGGATGAGCAGAAGATGGTGACCCAGGTTATCTCGACGGTTAACGATCCCTACAGCGATCAGGTCGTTATCGACAAGGGCAGCGTCAATGGCGTTTATGAAGGCCAACCGGTCATTAGCGACAAGGGCGTTGTCGGCCAGGTGGTGGCGGTAGCGAAAATGACCAGCCGCGTGCTGCTCATTTGCGATGCGACCCATGCCTTGCCGATCCAGGTGCTGCGTAACGATATCCGCGTCATTGCAGCCGGTAACGGTTGTACTGATGATTTACAGCTTGAACATCTGCCGGCGAATACCGATATTCGCGTCGGCGATGTGCTGGTGACCTCCGGGCTCGGCGGACGCTTCCCGGAAGGGTATCCGGTTGGGGTAGTCTCCTCGGTACGTCTGGATACTCAGCGTGCATACACGGTGATCCAGGCCCGTCCGACCGCCGGACTGCAGCGTTTGCGCTATCTGCTGCTGCTGTGGGGCGCCGATCGCAACGGCGCTAACCCGATGACTCCGGAAGAGGTGCACCGCGTTGCCAATGAGCGCCTGATGCAAATGATGCCGCAGGTGCTGCCTGCGCCTGATGCGATGGGGCCGCAGATGCCGGCGCCGGCGACAGGCCTGACGCCGCCGCCGTCCGCGCAACCTCTGCCAGCAGGGGGGCAATAGTGGCAAGTTATCGTAGCCAGGGACGCTGGGTTATCTGGCTCTCGTTTCTTATTGCGCTATTGCTGCAGATTATGCCCTGGCCGCAGGACATCACCGTCTTCCGGCCAAACTGGGTGTTGTTGATTCTGTTGTACTGGATCCTCGCGCTGCCGCACCGGGTTAACGTCGGTACTGGATTTGTGATGGGGGCGATTCTCGACCTCATCAGCGGTTCGACCCTCGGCGTACGTGCGCTGTCGTTAAGTATTGTTGCCTATCTGGTCGCTTTAAAATATCAGCTGTTCCGTAATCTGGCGCTCTGGCAACAGGCGCTGGTGGTCATGCTGTTGTCTCTTGCCGTTGATATCATTGTTTTCTGGGCAGAGTTTTTAGTGATCAACGTCTCTTTCCGTCCGGAAGTGTTCTGGAGTAGTGTAGTAAACGGTGTGCTCTGGCCGTGGCTATTCCTGCTAATGCGTAAAGTGCGTCAGCAATTTGCGGTTCAATAAAGGTTGATATGACAACTCTGTATCTGGCTTCTGGTTCCCCGCGTCGGCAGGAACTGTTAACTCAGCTTGGTCTCTCTTTCGAACGTCTGGTTCCGGGTATTGAGGAACGACGCGGCCCGCAGGAGAGCGCTGCGCATTACGTTGCGCGTCTGGCGCGCGAAAAAGCGCTGGCTGGCGTGGCGATGGCGCCGCGCGATCTGCCGGTGTTGGGCGCGGATACGATTGTCATTCTTAACGGCGAAGTGCTGGAAAAGCCGCGCGACGCCGGGCACGCCGCAGAAATGCTTCGCATGCTTTCCGGAAAAACCCACCAGGTGATGACCGCGGTGGCGTTGGCGGATAAGCAGCAAACGCTGGATTGCCTGGTGGTGACGGAAGTGACCTTCCGTCTGCTCTCCGAGCAGGATATCGCTACCTACGTAGCCAGTGGCGAACCTTTAGATAAAGCAGGCGCATACGGTATTCAAGGGTTGGGTGGTTGTTTTGTCAGGAAGATAAATGGCAGCTATCACGCCGTAGTCGGCTTACCGCTGGTGGAAACGTATGAGTTGCTGAGTAACTTTAACTCACTGCGTGAAGAAAAGGGATAAAGATGACGGCTGAATTATTAGTTAACGTAACGCCATCCGAGACGCGCGTCGCGTATATCGATGGCGGGATCCTGCAGGAAATTCATATTGAGAGAGAAGCGCGGCGCGGAATCGTAGGCAATATCTACAAAGGTCGTGTCAGTCGTGTGTTGCCTGGAATGCAGGCGGCTTTTGTAGATATTGGCCTGGATAAGGCCGCCTTTCTGCATGCTTCCGATATCATGCCGCACACCGAGTGCGTGGCGGGTGAAGAGCAGAAGCAGTTTACCGTTCGCGATATTTCCGAGCTGGTGCGTCAGGGCCAGGACCTGATGGTGCAGGTGGTGAAAGACCCGCTGGGTACCAAAGGCGCGCGTCTGACCACCGACATTACCATACCTTCCCGCTATCTGGTCTTTATGCCGGGCGCTTCGCACGTCGGCGTATCGCAGCGTATTGAAAGCGAGGCCGAGCGCGAACGTCTGAAAAGCGTGGTTACCGAATATTGCGACGAGCAGGGCGGGTTTATTATCCGCACCGCGGCGGAAGGCGTACATGAGCAAGAGATGGCGGCGGATGCGGCCTACCTTAAGCGCGTCTGGACCAAAGTCATGGAGCGCAAAAAGCGCAACCAGACCCGCTATCAGATGTACGGCGAGCTGGCGCTGGCCCAGCGCGTGCTGCGCGATTTCGCCGACGCTCAGCTTGACCGCATTCGCGTGGATTCGCGCCTGACCTACGAGGCGCTGCTGGAGTTCACCGCGGAATACATTCCGGAAATGACCAGCAAGCTGGAACATTACAGCGGCCGCCAGCCGATTTTCGATCTCTTTGACGTTGAGAACGAAATCCAACGCGCGCTGGAGCGTAAAGTCGAGCTGAAGTCAGGCGGCTATCTGATCATCGATCAGACCGAAGCGATGACCACCATCGATATCAATACCGGGGCGTTTGTTGGCCACCGTAATCTCGACGACACCATCTTCAATACCAATATTGAAGCCACGCAGGCTATCGCGCGCCAGCTGCGTCTGCGTAACCTGGGCGGCATTATCATTATTGATTTTATCGATATGAATAATGAAGATCATCGTCGTCGGGTACTGCATTCCCTGGAGCAGGCGCTGAGTAAAGACCGGGTGAAAACCAGCATTAACGGCTTCTCGCAGCTGGGGCTGGTCGAGATGACCCGTAAACGCACCCGCGAAAGCGTGGAACATGTGCTGTGTAACGAGTGCCCTACCTGTCATGGGCGCGGCACGGTAAAGTCGGTCGAAACGGTCTGCTATGAGATCATGCGCGAAATAGTTCGCGTGCATCATGCGTATGACTCAGACCGCTTCCTGGTCTATGCTTCACCTGCCGTCGCGGAAGCGCTGAAAGGGGAAGAGTCCCACGCGCTGGCGGAAGTCGAAATCTTTGTCGGCAAGCAGGTCAAAGTGCAAATTGAGCCGCTCTATAATCAAGAGCAGTTCGATGTGGTAATGATGTAATCATTCAGCCTGTCGCTCCCGATGGCGTCGGGGGCGGTAAACAGGCGGGCTGAAGGATAAAGCGTAACAGGCTGACAAGGAGAGATGCGTTGAGGCGATGGCCCGGGATATTACTGCTCACCGTGGCAACCGTGGTGGTGATTGTTGCGCTACTGGTGAGTGGCCTGCGTCTGGCATTGCCGCAGCTAAATAACTGGCGTCCCCAACTGCTGGAGAAAATTACCGCGGTATCCGGGGTCGCGGTTGATGCCTCACAGATCAACGCCAACTGGGAAAACTTCGGCCCGACGCTGGACGTTCGCGATATTAAAGCCACCTTGAAAGACGGTGGCGTAATGACGATCAAACGGGTTACCCTTGCCCTCGACGTCTGGCAAAGCCTGCTACATATGCGCTGGCAGTTCCGCGACCTGACCTTCTGGCAACTGCAAATTCACACCAATACCCCCATCCAGACTAACGACGACGGCGCAAGCCTGAAGACCGATCGCATCAGCGATCTGTTCCTGCGCCAGTTTGACCACTTTATTCTCCGTGATAGCCATTTGAGCTTCCTGACGATTTCCGGTCAGCGTGCTGAACTGGCGATCCCACAGCTGACCTGGCTTAACGGTAAAAATCGCCACCGCGCCGAGGGGCAGCTGAGCCTTTCGAGCCTCACCGGCCAGCACGGCGTCATGCAGGTGCGGATGGATTTACGTGATGAGAACGGCCTGCTCAACAAGGGGCGCCTCTGGTTACAGGCCGACGACATCGACGTTAAACCCTGGCTCGGGCGCTGGATGCAGGACAACATCGCCCTGCAGAGCGCGCGTTTCAGCCTTGAAGGCTGGATGACCATCGATAAAGGCGATGTCGCCAGCGGCGATGTGTGGCTGAAAAAAGGCGGCGCCAGCTGGCAGGGCGATAAGCATCTGCATCAGCTGTCGGTGGATAACCTGACGGGGCATATCACGCGTGAAAATCAAAGCTGGGCATTTCACATCCCCGATACGCGGATCTCGATAGACGGCAAAGCCTGGCCGCGCGGCGAGCTGGCGATGGCGTGGATCCCGGCGCAGGAAGTGGGTGGCAATAACAATCAGCGCAGCGATGAGCTACGCATCCGCGCCAGCAATCTCGAGCTTGGCGGGCTAACCGGTCTGCAACCGATGGCCGATAAGCTGGCGCCGAGCTTTGGCGAAGTGTGGCGAACCACCCAGCCGAGCGGCAAAATCAACCTGTTGGCATTGGATATCCCGCTGCAGGCAACGGAAAAGACCCGTTTCCAGGCCGACTGGAGCGATCTGGCGTGGAAGCAGTGGAAGCTGCTGCCGGGAGCCGAGCACTTTTCCGGCAGCCTGAGCGGCAGCGTGGAAAATGGCGAACTGCGCGCGCATATGACCCAGGCGAAAATGCCTTATGAAACGGTCTTTCGCGCACCGCTGGAGATAGCCCAGGGCGATGCGACTCTAAGCTGGGAGAAGAACAGCAAGGGCTTTATGCTGGATGGCCGCGATATCGACGTGCAGGCGACCGGCGTTCGCGCGCGCGGCGGCTTCCGCTATCTGCAGCCAGCAGGCGATGAGCCGTGGTTAGGCATCCTGGCGGGTATCAGTACCAACGATGGCGGCCAGGCGTGGCGCTATTTCCCGGAAAATCTGATGGGCAAAGCGCTGGTGGATTACCTGAGCGGCGCAATTAAGGGCGGCCAGGCAAGCAATGCCACCCTGGTTTACGGCGGCAACCCACATCAGTTCCCCTATGAGCATAACGAAGGCCAATTCCAGGTCTCGGTACCGCTGAAGAACGCAACTTTCGCCTTCCAGCCGGACTGGCCGGCGCTGACCGGACTGGATATCAACCTTAACTTCGTCAATAACGGCCTGTGGATGAAGGCGGATAAAGCGATGCTGGGCAACGTTACTGCCAGCAACCTTGACGCGGTGATCCCCGACTATTCCCATGAAAAATTGTTTATCGATGCCGATGTTAACGGCCCTGGTAAAGAGGTCGGCCCTTATTTCAAACAGACCCCGCTGAAGGATACGCTCGGCTCGGCGCTGGATGAACTGCAGCTTGATGGTAATGTGAGCGCTCGCTTACATCTTGCTATCCCGCTTGATGGCGAGATGACCACCGCCAAAGGCGATGTACGGCTGAAAAATAACGATCTGTTTATCAAGCCGATTGACGCGACGCTGAAGAATCTCAATGGTCAGTTCAGCTTCGAAAACGGAGATTTAAAAAGCGGGCCGCTAAGCGCGACCTGGTTTAATCAACCGTTGAACCTCAATTTCACCACCACTGAAGGGGCGAAAGCCTTCCTCGTTGACGTCGGCATGAACGCTAACTGGCAGCCGACGCGTACCGGCCTGCTGCCGAAAGCGGTCAATGATGAACTCAGCGGCAGCGTCCCCTGGGACGGCAAAGTGGCCATTGAGTTACCGTATCGCGGTAGCGCGAGCTACAAAGTCGATATCAACGGCGATCTGAAAAATGTGAGTAGTCACTTACCTGCGCCGGTGAATAAATCGGCGGGTGAGCCGTTGCCGGTGAAAATCAACGTGACCGGCGGCTTAAGCAGCTTCGATTTGACCGGCAACATCGGCAGCAAGAACCACGTCAATAGCCGCTGGTTACTGAATAACAAGTTGACGCTCGATCGGGCGATTCTGACCTCCGACAGCAAAGCGATTCCGTCGCTGCCTGAAGCATCAGGCGTCGAGCTCAACATGCCGGCGATGGATGGCGCGCAATGGCTGGCGTTGTTCCAGCAAGGCGCCGTCAACGAAGTGAGCAGTAATATGGCCTTCCCGGAGCGCGTGACGCTTCGTACACCGTCGCTGGCCTTCGCCGGGCAGAACTGGAATAACGTCAGTCTGGTCTCTCAGCCTGACGGTAGCGGCTCGAAGGTGGAGGCGCAGGGGCGTGAAATCAATGCCACGTTGACGATGCATAAGAATGCCCCCTGGCTGGCGGCTATTCGCTACCTCTATTACAACCCTTCCAGCGATAACAGCGGTACGGCGAAAAAAGAGAGCGGCCCGCTGGCTGATACCCGTCTGGATTTCCGCGGCTGGCCGGATTTACAGCTGCGCTGTAAAGAGTGCTGGCTGTGGGGGCAAAAATATGGACGAATCGACGGTGACTTCGATATCAAGGGCGATACGCTCACTCTCAGTAATGGCCTGGTGGATACCGGCTTTGGCCGACTCACTACCGATGGCGTCTGGGTAAATGCGCCGGGCGGCGTACGTACCTCGCTGAAAGGCAAGCTTCACGGCAATAAAACGGACGACTTCGTCAACTTCTTCGGTGTCTCGACGCCGGTGAAAGGGTCGTCGTTTGATGTCGATTACGATCTGCACTGGCGCGCGCCGCCATGGCAGCCTGATGTCGCTTCGCTGAACGGGATCCTCAAAAGCCGCCTCGGCAAAGGCGAGTTTACTGACCTGAGCACCGGTCATGCCGGTCAGTTGTTAAGGCTATTGAGCGTTGACGCGCTGCTGCGTAAGCTACGCTTCGATTTCAGCGACACCTTCCAGGAAGGGTTCTGGTTTGATTCGATTCGCAGTACGGCGTGGATTAAAGACGGCGTGCTGAATACGGATGATACGCTGGTGGATGGGCTCGAAGCCGACATCGCGATGAAAGGTTCGGTCGATCTGGTGCGTCGTCGTTTAGATTTACAAGCGGTGGTGGCGCCGGAAATATCGGCCACCGTCGGCGTAGCGGCGGCATTCGCCGTCAACCCGATCGTCGGCGCGGCGGTGTTTGCCGCCAGCAAGGTGCTTGGGCCGCTGTGGAACAAAGTGTCGATTCTGCGCTATCGCATTACGGGTCCAATCGATCAGCCAGAAATCAATGAAGTGCTGCGCCAGGCGCGCAGCAACAAAAAGCAATGATTTGACGAGTACGGGGAATTATCGCACTCTCAATAGAGGGCATTTTCTCCCCGTCATCTTTTTCGCCGCATGGCATTCCCCTGTGTCAGGCGGCAACAAACGAGTAGCGTAACGATGAGTTTGAACCTGGTAAGTGAACAATTACTGTCGGCAAATGGCCTGAACCATCAGGACCTGTTTGCCATTCTTGGCCAACTGGCTGAGCGCCGTCTCGATTACGGCGATCTTTATTTTCAGTCGAGCTATCACGAATCCTGGGTTCTGGAAGACAGCATCATTAAAGATGGGTCGTACAATATTGACCAGGGCGTAGGCGTCCGGGCGGTAAGCGGCGAGAAAACCGGTTTTGCCTATGCGGACCAAATCAGCAAACTGGCGCTTGAACAGAGTGCCCAGGCGGCGCGTACTATCGTCCGCGACCATGGCGACGGCAAAGTGCAGACGCTCGGCGCGGTGGAATACAGCTCTCTCTATACCAGCGTCGATCCGCTGCAGAGCATGAGCCGCGAAGAGAAACTGGATATCCTGCGCCGCGTTGATAAGGTGGCGCGTGCTGCCGATAAGCGCGTGCAGGAAGTTTCCGCCAGCCTGAGCGGCGTCTACGAGCTTATCCTGGTGGCGGCAACGGACGGGACGCTGGCCGCTGATGTCCGTCCTCTGGTTCGCCTCTCCGTGAGCGTGCTGGTGGAGGAAGACGGCAAACGCGAGCGCGGCGCCAGCGGTGGCGGCGGGCGATTTGGCTATGATTATTTCCTTGCGCCGCTGGATGGCGACGTACGGGCGGATGTCTGGGCGCGTGAAGCGGTACGTATGGCATTAGTCAATCTGTCCGCGGTTGCCGCGCCAGCCGGAATGCTGCCGGTGGTTCTTGGCGCGGGCTGGCCTGGCGTGCTGCTGCATGAAGCCGTTGGCCACGGTCTGGAAGGTGACTTTAACCGTCGCGGCACCTCGGTCTTCAGCGGTCACATGGGCGAATTAGTCGCCTCTGAACTGTGCACCGTCGTGGATGACGGCACCATGGCCGATCGCCGTGGCTCGGTCGCGATTGATGACGAAGGTACGCCGGGTCAATACAATGTGCTTATCGAAAACGGTGTCCTGAAAGGTTATATGCAGGATAAGCTCAACGCGCGTTTAATGGGCGTTGCGCCGACCGGTAATGGTCGCCGTGAATCCTATGCGCATCTGCCGATGCCGCGGATGACCAACACCTATATGCTGGCCGGTAAGTCGACGCCGCAGGAGATTATCGAATCGGTCGATTACGGTATCTATGCGCCGAACTTCGGCGGCGGCCAGGTGGATATCACCTCCGGTAAATTTGTCTTCTCGACCTCGGAAGCTTATCTGATTGAAAAAGGCAAAGTGACCAAGGCAGTCAAAGGCGCGACGCTAATCGGTTCCGGTATCGAAGCGATGCAGCAGATTTCTATGGTTGGTAACGATCTGAAGCTGGATAGCGGCGTTGGCGTGTGCGGTAAAGAAGGGCAGAGCGTGCCGGTCGGCGTCGGCCAGCCGACGCTGAAAGTCGACAACCTTACCGTTGGCGGCACCGCCTGATAACGGCTGGTCCCGGCGGCGCGAAGCCGCTGCCGGGATGTCAATTAACGGGTCATCCCGCGCCCGTGCATTCCCTGATAGATCTTCGCCACCTCGACAAAATAATCCGTCAGATAGTTAATACATACCTGCACCTTCAGCGGCAGTTTGTCTTTTTCGGTATACAGCGCATAGACCGGCCGCGGATCCGATTGATAGCTCGGCAGCAGGATCTCCAGTTCACCGCGATTGATCTCGTCGATCGCCCACATCAGCGGAACGTAGGCCACGCCAACGCCGGCAGTCAGCCAGCGGATCAGCGTCATCGGATCGTTAGTGACGAAACGCCCTTGTGGGATCAGGCGTGTTGAGATCCCCTCCGGGGCGATAATTTCGAACTCATTATCTGGCCGTACGCTATATTCCAGCCACGAGTGGCTGGCGAGATCCGCCGGTTTTTCCGGGCATCCCGCGTGCTGAAGATAGCTTTTCGCCGCGCAAAGCACCATCGGCATCGAGCCCAGCCGCCGCGAGAAGAGGCTGGAATCCTGCAATGCGCCGACGCGTATTACCACGTCGAGGCCGTCGGCAATCAGGTCTGGCGCAGGGATGCCGGTCACCAGATTAATCGATAAACCTGGATATTCTTTGAGCATTTCGGCGGTTATGCGCGCCAGCACATTCTGTGCCATAGTTGAAGAGCTACCGATGCGCAGCGTGCCGATGGGAGTATTGTTGAAGGCATACAGCTGTTCATGGACGTCCTGCGCTTCAAAGAGCATTCTTCGGCAGCCCTGGTAATAAATTTTACCCGCTTCTGTTAAGCCCAGGCTGCGGGTGCTGCGGTTGAGCAGCTTTACCTGTAGCTCGTCTTCCAGTTTAGCAACGGTCTGGCTGATAGATGAAACGCTCATCTGGAGCTGGCGTGCGGCGGCGGTGAAAGAGCCCAGCTCAACCACTTTGGCGAACACCGACATGCGTTTTAGTCGTTCCATTATTCACTCTGGCTTAAAAGTGATTTAGATCACATATTATAGATAAGGCTGCAATTGTTACGTTAATATATAGTTAGCTACATAATAAACGCATCACGCTACCACCTGTACGCTTCTTATCAAGGTCATCATGAGTCTGTTTCCTGTCATAGTGATTTTCGGCCTATCGTTTCCGCCGATCTTCTTTGAGCTGCTATTGTCGCTAGCCATCTTCTGGCTGGTGCACCGTTTGCTGGTTCCGACCGGTATTTATGATTTTGTCTGGCACCCTGCACTGTTTAATACTGCGCTGTATTGCTGTCTGTTTTATCTGATATCGCGCTTGTTCGTTTGAGGTCGATGTGAAAACACTAACAAGAAATATCCTGCGTACTGCCATCACTGTGATACTGGTTATTCTGGCGTTTATCGCTATTTTTCGCGCATGGGTGTACTACACCGCGTCGCCGTGGACGCGCGATGCGCGCTTTAGCGCCGATATCGTCGCCATCGCCCCGGATGTGTCCGGGCTCATTTCACAGGTGAATGTCAAGGATAACCAACTGGTTAAGAAAGACCAGGTATTGTTCGTTATTGACCAACCTCGTTACCAAAAAGCGCTGGCGGAGGCGCAAGCCGATGTCTCCTATTACCAGACGCTGGCTCAGGAAAAACGCGTTGAAGCCGGGCGCCGTAACAAGCTCGGCGTGCAGGCGATGTCGCGCGAAGAGATTGACCAGGCCAACAACGTGCTGCAAACCGTAGAGCATCAGCTGGCGAAAGCGGTGGCCAGCCGCGATTTAGCCAAACTGGATCTCGAACGCACAGTGATTCGCGCGCCAGCCGACGGCTGGGTGACCAACCTGAACGTCTACGCCGGCGAATTCATCACCCGCGGTTCGACCGCGGTCGCTTTGGTGAAACAAAATACCTTCTACGTGATGGCATACCTGGAAGAGACTAAGCTGGAAGGCGTGCGTCCGGGTTATCGCGCCGAAATCACTCCGCTCGGTAGTAGTAAGGTGATAAAAGGTACCGTTGACAGCGTTGCCGCGGGCGTGACTAACGCCAGCAGCAGCAGCGATACAAAAGGGATGGCCTCTGTTGACTCCAACCTTGAGTGGGTGCGTCTGGCGCAGCGCGTGCCGGTACGTATTCGTCTTGACCAGCAGCAGGGCAACCTCTGGCCGTCGGGCACCACCGCAACCGTCGTCATTACCGGTAAAGAAGATCGCGACGCTAGCCAGGCCAACTTCTTCCAGAAAGTCGCCATGCGCTTACGTGAGTTTGGTTAATCGCCATGGGGACCTATACCATTGCTCCCCGGCATCTCCGCTTTGCCATTAAGCTTGCATGCGCGGTGGTGCTGGCGCTGTTTGTCGGCTTTCATTTTCAGCTTGAGACGCCGCGCTGGGCCGTACTGACCGCGGCTATCGTGACCGCCGGTCCGGCATTTGCCGCCGGCGGTGAACCCTATTCCGGGGCGATTCGTTACCGTGGAATGTTGCGTATTGCCGGGACGTTTATCGGCTGTATTGCCGCGCTGGCGATCATTATCCTCATGATCCGCGCGCCGCTATTGATGATGCTGGTCTGCTGTCTCTGGGCCGGTTTCTGCACCTGGATCTCCTCGCTGGTGAAGGTCGAAAACTCCTACGCCTGGGGGCTGGCGGGTTATACGGCGCTGATTATCATCATCACCATTCATACCGACCCGATGCTGGCGCCGCAGTTTGCCGTTGAGCGCTGTAGCGAAATCGTCATCGGGATCGTCAGCGCCATCGTTGCTGACCTGCTATTTTCCCCGCGCTCCATCAAAAAAGAGATCGACCTCGAACTGGATAACCTGTTACTGGATCAGTATCGCCTGATGCAGCTTTGTGTCGCCCATGGCGATAGCGAGGTGGTGGACAAAGCCTGGGGAGCGCTGGTGCGCCGTACTGCCGCGCTGGAAGGAATGCGCGGCAATCTGATCATGGAATCTTCGCGCTGGTCGAAGGTCAACCAGCGGCTAAAGGCGATCAACACGCTATCGCTGACGCTGATTACTCAGGCCTGCGAAACCTATCTGATTCAGAACTCACGCCCGGAGATGGTGACTGACGACTACCGCGAGCTGTTCGCTGAGCCCGTTGAAACGGTACAGGATGTGCATCAACAGCTTAAGCGTATGCGCCGCTTCCTGACATGGAAAGGTGAACACAATACGCCGGTCACTATTTATAGCTGGGTCGGCGCGGCGACGCGTTACCTGCTGCTCAAGCGCGGCGTGGTTGGCAACACCAAAATCAGCCGTATTGAAGATGAAGTTCTACGCGGCGAGACGGTGGTGAAGGTTGAGTCCGCCGAACGTCACCACGCGATGGTTAACTTCTGGCGAACCTCCATTTCCTGTATTCTCGGCACCCTGTTCTGGCTATGGACCGGCTGGACATCCGGTAGCGGGGCGATGGTCATGATTGCCGTGGTGACCGCGCTGGCGATGCGTCTGCCTAACCCGCGGATGGTGGCCTTAGACTTCCTCTATGGCACCCTTGCCGCTTTACCGCTCGGCGCGCTGTTCTTCCTTGTCGTCATGCCTGCGACGCAACAGAGCATGCTGCTATTGTGTATCAGCCTTGCCGCGATGGCGTTCTTTATCGGCATTGAGGTACAAAAGCGGCGGTTGGGATCGCTGGGGGCTTTAGCGAGCACCATCAACATTTTGGTGCTGGATAACCCGATGCAGTTCCAGTTTAGCCAGTTCCTCGATAGCGCCCTGGGGCAGATTGTCGGCTGTTTCCTCGCGCTGATGGTGATTCTGTTAGTGCGTGATAACTCTCAGGCACGCACCGGACGGGTGTTATTGAACCAGTTCGTCTCGGCGGCGGTCTCTTCGCTCACTACTAACAGCGCAAGGCGAAAAGAGAACCATTTGCCGGCGCTGTATCAACAGCTGTTTTTACTGCTGAACAAGTTTCCCGGCGATATCGCCCGCTTTCGGTTAGCGTTGACGCTGATTATCGCGCACCAGCGTCTACGCGATGCCCCGGTACCGGTAAACGAGGATCTGTCGGCCTTCCACCGCCAGCTGCGGCGAACCGCCGATCACGTTATCTCCGCCGGCAGCGACGATAAGCGCCGCCGTTACTTTACCCGTCTGCTGGAAGAGCTTGATGTTTATCAGGAAAAACTCCTTCACTGGCAGGCGTCGCCCCAGGTTACTGAGCCGGTGCGACGGCTGGTGGATATGCTGAAAAAATATCAACACGTGCTCACCAATAGCTAACCTGCGAACCGACGCCCCGGCGTCGGTTTTTTTATCGCTATACTTATTTGGTGTAGAGGGACAGAGCGGAAGGGGCGGCGGGCAATGACTATTTATACCTTTGATTTTGATGAAATAGCTGAGCAACAGGATTTCTATCGTGAGTTTTCCCGCGCCTTCGCGCTACCGGATAAGCAGGTGGATAACCTTGACGCGCTGTGGAGCGCGGTGACGGGAGGGCGCTTACCGTTCCCGCTGGAGATTGAATTTGTCCATCTGGATGAAAAACAGCGTCGTCGCTTTGGCGCGTTAATTTTGCTGTTCGATGAAGCGGAAGAGGAGCTGGAAGGACAACTACGTTTCAATGCCCGTTGGGCATAAAAAAGCCCCCGGCAGGCGGGGGCAAGTCGTCGGATAAGACGACGAGGGTTTATTTGTACAACTCAGCAGTCGCGTGCCAGCTGTCGCCGGTACGAGCTTCAATAATGCGGTAGCTGCTGGCGCCTTCTTTCTCGGCTTTAGCCGCGAGTTCCTGGCGCATATCCATTGGCGCGCTACCTACTTGCGATACAGAGATAGTGCCCATTGGTTGCAGGTTTTGTGCTTGATCGGCATTCACTTGCTGTACGGCTGCGCTTGCGCCGAAAGAGAGAACAGATGCCAGACCCAGGGATGCGATGATAATTGCGCTTTTCATAATCTTGACTCCAACCTTATGTGCAGCGGCGGGAGATTTCTTATGAACCCAGGCCGCTGAAGAGATACTGTTTCAGTTAATGACCGACAATCGTTAAAGCTTATTTATAAAGTTCAGCAGTGGCGTGCCAATGGTCGCCGGTGCGAGCTTCGATAATGCGATAAGAAGAAGCACCTTCTTCTTGTGCTTTTTTGTTCAGCATTTCATGCATATCCATCGGGGAAGAACCTACCGCGCCGATAGATACGGTGCCCAGTGACTGGCGGCTTTCCGCTTGAGTGCTGTTGATTGAATCAGCGGCGAAAGCGCCAAAGGACAGTACGGATAGCATGCTGAGTGCGGCTACAGTGGTTTTGATTTTCATGATGTTCACCTCGTCGAATTTTATTATTAGGGGGCTTTGTTTCGTGACCCTCATCACAAAATCAAGTATACACTAATCACCAAAAATATTAATACCATGCTAATTGTTTTCAGTGTAAATAATTTCCAAGAAATGTCGTTTTTATAACGTATAAGAATTAGAAATGTCATTCGTGGGGTGAATATCATGATTATTTATATTTAAATCAAATAGATATTGCGCTTTGATCTTTTGTGCGCTTTAGCCGTTATCATTCGGTAAAGGAATGTATAGAGGTGGAAAACCACACTAAATGTTAAAAAAATGCTGCTTTATTTGAAGGTTTGGGGGGATAGCATTTTGCGGGGAAGAACCCTCTGGCAGGAACCAGAGGGGGAGCGCTTAGAGTTCCTGTTCGAACAGGACCAGAATCGCGTCGTAGAGATCTTTAACGGAAAAACCGCGGGCAGGGGTGGTAAAGATAGTGTCATCACCCGCGATACTACCCAGAATACCTTCGGCTTTGCCTAAGGAATCCAGCAGGCGTGCGATTAGCTGCGCCGCGCCGGGGCTGGTGTGAATCACCACCACCGCATCGTTATAATCGATGTCGAGCACCAGATTTTTCAGCGGGCTGGAGGTCGTCGGCACGCCGAGTTCGGCAGGCAAACAGTAGACCATTTCCATTTTGGCGTTACGCGTGCGAACGGCGCCAAACTTTGTCAGCATGCGGGAAACTTTCGATTGGTTGATGTTCTCGAAACCTTCTTCCTGCAGCGCCTGAACGATTTCGCCTTGCGAGCTGAATTTTTCTTCTTTAAGCAGCGATTTAAACGCTTTAACCAGTTCTTCTTGTTTTGCCGAACTACGCATAAGTCACCCAGATTATGGTGGTAAAAACAACATCATTATGCATACAAGTGCATTTTTATGCAAATAATCCGCAAAGGAATAGCGTAAATAATGTTATGAAAGGCGCATATTTTAGCAAATAACCCTGATGAGGAACATGCCTGCATCACAGCGGGTAAATTGCTGTAAAAGTGAAATAAATGTTATGAAATTGATATTGTTTTGCCGAGCGAGCTGGGTGTATTGTAACCAATAGTCGATCCGGTACTACGGCTTTGCTGGATGGCCAGTCTCAGGAAGAAAAATGCGAATTTGCTGCATCATTGCGCGTACCCCGCATTCTTCAGCCATAATTATTGTAATTGTTCATCTTGTGAATTAAGGTCCAGGCGACGGAATAACGAAAGACTATATTAACCATAATAAGGAGTTTAGGATGAAAGTTGCAGTCCTCGGCGCCGCTGGTGGAATCGGCCAGGCGCTTGCCCTACTACTTAAGACCCAACTGCCTTCAGGTTCAGAGCTCTCGTTGTACGACATCGCTCCGGTTACGCCGGGCGTGGCGGTAGATCTAAGTCATATTCCCACAGATGTAAAAATCAAAGGTTTCTCCGGTGAAGATGCCACCCCGGCGCTGGAAGGCGCTGATGTGGTGCTGATTTCCGCCGGCGTCGCGCGTAAGCCCGGCATGGATCGTTCCGACTTATTTAATGTTAATGCCGGTATCGTTAAAAACCTGGTGCAGCAGATCGCAAAAACCTGTCCGCAGGCCTGCATCGGTATTATCACCAACCCGGTAAATACCACCGTCGCTATCGCCGCCGAAGTGCTGAAAAAAGCCGGTGTGTACGATAAAAACAAACTGTTTGGCGTTACCACCCTCGATATCATTCGTTCTAATACTTTTGTCGCCGAACTTAAAGGTAAGTCGGCAACAGAGGTTGAAGTTCCGGTCATTGGCGGCCACTCTGGCGTCACTATCCTGCCTTTACTGTCGCAGATCCCTGGCGTCAGCTTTAGTGAGCAGGAAGTCGCGGATCTCACCAAACGTATTCAAAACGCCGGGACGGAAGTCGTGGAAGCGAAAGCGGGCGGCGGATCGGCGACGCTGTCGATGGGCCAGGCCGCTGCGCGTTTCGGGCTTTCACTGGTGCGTGCAATGCAGGGTGAAAAAGGCGTGGTTGAATGTGCCTATGTCGAAGGTGACGGCCAGTATGCCCGTTTCTTCTCGCAGCCGCTGCTGTTGGGCAAAAATGGCGTGGAAGAGCGCCAGTCCATCGGTAAACTTAGCGCTTTTGAACAGCAGGCGCTGGAAGGCATGCTGGATACGCTGAAGAAAGATATCGCCCTCGGCGAAGATTTCGTGAATAAGTAATGTCTACTTAGCAGAAAAGCCGGAACCGTCGTTCCGGCTTTTTTATCGCCTCATATCCCTGCCGAATGCGCCGCCTGGCGGCTAAATCTGCTAAAATCCCCGCGTCTTAAGCCCTAAGCAATGAGGACGTTGTGAAAAAGATCGAACGAAAGCAGACCAGGGACCACATTACGCAAATCATTCGCTATCAAATTCTGTCCGGAGCGATGAAAGCGGGAGATGAGCTGGCGCAGGAGAGTATTGCCGAGCAGCTAGGGCTTTCACGTATGCCGGTTAGAGAAGCGTTGCAGTCCCTTGAACAAGAGGGCTTTCTGGTGCGCTTGCCTAACCGCCATATGCAGGTATCAAAACTGGTGCCTGATGATGTTAGCCAAATTTTTCGCGTGATCGCGGTGATGGCTGCCGAATTGTTCACTCTGGTGCCGGCAAACCAGGGGGAATTGCTGCTCGGGCGCGCACAAGCGCTGGCGCAGCCTGGCGACAAAACTCGCGAACTGGAATTTCATCAGTTGCTGATTTCCTATCTTGATAACCGCTATCTGGCGAAGGCTTATCAGCAATTTTTGGATGGATATATCTCTTATGTCATCCTGTATCTGAAAGACGATAGCCAGGAATCGGCACTGATACTACATGAACTGGCCGGAGCCATTAGCCGCGGCGATGCGGGCAATATTGCTCAGGCAACACAGCGTTATTTCCTCATGCTTGCGGAAATTATGCGTCAACATATGAAGGATTGGGAAAGTGCAGAAGCCTAAATTAGGGAAAATTAAGCTTCTTTCGGCGAAAGAGCAGGTCGCGGCGGTATTACGCAAAGCGATTCTTTCGCGGGATTTAGTGGAAGGGCAGGAGATAACTCTCGAAGGCATTGCCCGTATGGTCGGCGTTTCCAGCATGCCGGTACGCGAAGCGTTTCAGATTTTAGCCGCCGATGGCCTGATTAAAGTCCGCCCCAATAAAGGCGCGGTGGTGTTGGGGATCAACGAGCAGACGATCCGCGAGCATTATGAAATTCGCGCGCTGCTGGAAAGCGAGGCGGTGGCGAAAGCCTCCCGTCCCGGCACGGATATTTCGCGCATTGCCCAGGTACACTACTCAGCGGAAAAAGCGCTGGCCGATAATAACTTCACTGAATATTCCGACCTGAACCAGGCTTTCCATATGGAGATCTGGAACGCCGCAGGCAACGAAAAAATGAAGATGCTGCTTTGTAATATGTGGAACGGACTGTCGATGGGGTACAAGGTGACCGAAGCGGAGTATGCCGCTATCTCCATCCACGAACATAAAGAGATTTTACAGGCACTTGAGCAGCATAATGAAGAGCTGGCGCGCCAGCGTATGCGCAAGCATATTATCCGCTCGATGGAGAACATGTTAACGCGCTACCTTCCTGATACCACCGCGTAACGCCAATTGCCTGTGGAGCAATTGCAGGCTTTTTTCTTATTGATCATCGTTATTAATCACTTCTTGTGACGATCTGCGCAGGATCTTGATGCAGATCGCACTGCGCGATCTTTCCTCAAAAACGCATTGACTTACTTTTTGTATGGGCATAATTTCTCCTTCGTCAATATTGGATACAATATCATATATCATTGATAGGGATAATTATAAGTATGGAACCGATTACCATCACCTTATGTTTGCTGGTGTTCGCTATCGTCATGTTCGTCTGGGAGAAGGTGCCTCTGGCAGTGACTTCCATGGTGGTCTGCGTGGCGTTAGTACTCACCGGCGTGTTGGATCTGAAACAAGCTTTTGCTGGTTTTATCGACTCCAACGTCATTCTTTTTGTCGCCATGTTCGTCGTCGGCGGGGCGTTATTTGAAACCGGGATGGCCAATAAAGTCGGCGGGGTGATCACTCACTTCGCCAAAACCGAAAAACAGCTGATTTTCACCATCATGGTGGTGGTCGGCGTGATGTCGGGCTTTCTTTCCAACACCGGTACGGCGGCGGTGCTGATCCCGGTGGTGATTGGCGTCGCGGCGAAATCGGGTTTTGCCCGCTCTCGTTTACTGATGCCGCTGGTATTTGCCGCCGCCCTCGGCGGCAACCTGTCGTTGATTGGCGCGCCCGGCAACCTGATCGCGCAATCGGCGTTACAGAATATCGGTAGCGGCTTTGGCTTCTTTGAGTATGCGAAAGTGGGTTTACCGATGCTGCTCTGCGGCATCCTCTATTTCCTGACGATTGGCTATAAATTTCTGCCTGCTACCGGGAATAGCGGCGAAGTCGGCAGCGTCGGCGAACAGCGTGATTACAGCGACGTTCCGCGCTGGAAACAGATCCTGTCGCTGGTGGTGCTGATCGCCACGATTCTCGGCATGATTTTTGAGAAACAGACCGGCATTAGCCTGACGGTTGCAGGCTGTATCGGTGCGTTGGTACTGGTGTTTACCGGCGTGCTGACGGAAAAGCAGGCTTACAAAGCGATTGATTCACAAACTATTTTCATTTTTGGCGGCACGCTGGCGCTGGCAAAAGCGCTGGAAATGACCGGCGCGGGCAAGCTGGTTGCCGATCATGTCATCGGCATGCTGGGCCAGAACTCTTCCCCGTTCATGTTGATGGTGGTGGTCTTTGTACTGTCCGTCATCATGACCAACTTTATGTCCAATACCGCTACCGTCGCGCTACTGGTACCGGTGAGTTTGTCGATAGCGGCCGGTATGGGCGCCGATCCGAAAGCGGTCCTGATGGCGACCGTTATCGGCAGTTCCTGCGCCTACGCGACGCCGATCGGTATGCCCGCCAACATGATGGTGCTCTCAGCCGGCGGCTATAAGTTTGTCGATTACGCCAAATCCGGCCTCCCTCTGATTATTGTTTCGACCATTGTCAGCCTCGTACTGCTGCCAATTCTTTTCCCTTTTCACCCGTAATTTACGGACGCTGTTCTGACTAAGGAGCCTTTATGAGCAAAAGCGAACAGATATCCCGAATGACCGATATTATGGCCAAATTCGTGGGATATACCGGCAAAGTATTGCCTGATGACGTCACTGCAAAACTGAAAGAGTTGCATAAAAAAGAGACCAGCCAGCTTGCTGACGTCATCTTTACCACCATGGTTGAAAACCAGCGTCTGGCCAAAGAGCTGGATCGTCCCTCTTGCCAGGACACCGGCGTGATTCAGTTTTTGGTTGAGTGCGGCGCTAACTTCCCGCTGATTGGTGAACTGGAAGCGCTGCTGCGCGAATCGGTGATTAAAGCCACCGTGGACTCCCCGCTGCGCCACAACAGCGTGGAGACCTTTGATGAATACAACACCGGTAAAAACGTGGGTAAAGGTACGCCGACGGTATTCTGGGAGATCGTCCCCGATTCCGACCAGTGCAGTATTTACACCTATATGGCCGGCGGCGGCTGCTCGCTGCCGGGTAAAGCGATGGTGCTAATGCCGGGCGCCGGTTACGAAGGCGTAACCCGTTTCGTACTGGATGTGATGACCAGCTATGGCCTGAACGCCTGTCCGCCGTTGTTGGTTGGCATTGGCGTCGCGACCTCCGTTGAAACCGCGGCGCTGCTGTCGAAGAAAGCGCTGATGCGCCCGGTGGGGTCGCGTAATGAGAATGAGCGCGCGGCATCGCTGGAGAAAATGCTCGAAGACGGCATCAACAAAATTGGCCTTGGCCCGCAGGGGATGTCCGGTAACACCTCCGTGATGGGCGTCAATATCGAAAACACCGCGCGCCATCCTTCCACCATCGGCGTGGCGGTCAACGTTGGCTGCTGGTCGCACCGCAAAGGACATATCGTTTTCGATAAAGATTTGAATTACACCATTACGTCTCACACAGGAGTGGCTTTCTGATGACTAAAAAAATACTCACTACGCCAATTAAAGATGAAGATTTAGCTGATATTAAAGCGGGCGATATTATTTATCTCAATGGTCATATTGTTACCTGTCGTGATGTAGCTCACCGTCGTTTAATTGAAGGCGGTCGTGAATTACCGGTCAACGTTGCCGGCGGCGCGATATTACATGCCGGGCCCATTGTGCGGCCGATTAAAGGTACGGAAGATAAATTTGAAATGGTCTCCGTTGGGCCAACCACCAGTATGCGCATGGAGAAATTTGAAAAAGAATTTATTGCTAAGACCGGTGTGAAATTAATCGTTGGCAAAGGCGGTATGGGTAAGGGGACCGAAGAGGGCTGCGCCGAACATAAAGCGCTGCATTGCGTCTTCCCGGCCGGCTGCGCGGTGGTTGCCGCGGTCTGTGTGGAAGAAATTGAAGACGCCCAGTGGCGTGATTTGGGTATGCCGGAAACCTTATGGGTTTGCCGGGTGAAAGAATTCGGCCCACTTATTGTGTCGATCGATACCCACGGAAATAATCTTTTTGAGCAGAATAAGGTGATATTTAATCAGCGCAAAGAGATTGTCGCCGATGAAATCTGTCAGCACGTAAGCTTTATTAAATAATGCCCTGTTAAATATATTGCGCAGTAATGGCGAGAATTAATTTCCGCGATAAAGAGGCTTCTGACTATGTGGTCTGGGGAAATCCACTCGGCTATCGCGGTTGTTCATCACGCCATTATTGCGCTCCTCCAAAGGCTATTTTATGACTGATGCCGTTCTGTTAGGCGAAGGCTTCACCCTGATGTTCCTCGGC
>NZ_JBEAII010000012.1:0-34474 GCF_040064515.1 Klebsiella sp. CN_Kp104
TTTCAGAATTTTTCTCTTCAACCGAACCGGCTGTTTGTGTGAAGTGATTCACATCTGCCGTGTCGATGGAGGCGCATTATAGGGAGTTCTCGAACGCCTGCAATAGAAAAATTGCAGAAAAATGACTGACTGCTGCATTCCCCAGCAAAACCCCGCTTTATACCCTTTTACACACAGAATTATCCACAGGAGCATGGCAAAAGAGGGCTCAAACCCCGGTACATCCACTGCCATATAAGGAGAGAATCATCGGCTGAAAGAGAAAGATAAAAATTCGCGAGCGTTGCGCAAACGTTTTCGTTACAATGCCGCGCTATGACACGGATGCCCGGTTGGGTGCGTTAGGTGAGTTTTTAGGCAAAAACTCACCTAACGCTCTCTGTAATGTTCAAATCCTGGGGATTTAATACCATGCAACAACGTCGTCCAGTCCGCCGCGCTCTGCTCAGTGTTTCTGACAAGGCCGGTATCGTCGAATTCGCGCAGGCGCTTTCCGCTCGTGGTGTAGAGCTGCTGTCCACCGGCGGCACCGCTCGCCTGCTGGCAGATAAAGGCCTGCCGGTTACCGAAGTCTCTGACTACACCGGTTTCCCGGAAATGATGGATGGACGCGTGAAGACCCTGCATCCGAAAGTACACGGCGGCATCCTCGGTCGTCGCGGTCAGGATGACGGTATCATGCAGCAACACGGTATCGCGCCTATCGATATGGTTGTCGTTAACCTTTATCCGTTTGCCCAGACCGTCGCTCGTGAAGGGTGTTCGCTGGAAGACGCGGTGGAAAACATCGATATCGGCGGCCCGACCATGGTGCGCTCTGCGGCGAAGAACCATAAAGACGTCGCCATCGTGGTTAAGAGCAGCGACTACGACGCCATCATTAATGAGATGGACGCCAACGAAGGTTCCCTCACGCTGGACACCCGCTTCGACCTCGCCATTAAAGCCTTCGAACACACCGCCGCTTACGACAGCATGATCGCTAACTACTTCGGTAGCATGGTTCCGTCCTATCACGGCGAAAGCAAAGAAGCCGCTGGCCGCTTCCCGCGTACCCTGAATCTGAACTTCATTAAGAAGCAGGATATGCGCTACGGCGAAAACAGCCACCAGCAGGCTGCCTTCTATATAGAAGAGAATGTAAAAGAAGCCTCCGTGGCTACCGCCACCCAGCTGCAGGGCAAAGCGCTCTCCTATAACAATATTGCCGATACCGATGCGGCGCTGGAATGCGTGAAAGAGTTTAACGAGCCGGCCTGCGTTATCGTTAAGCATGCCAACCCGTGCGGCGTTGCCGTCAGCGACTCGATCCTCGACGCCTACGATCGCGCATACAAAACCGACCCAACCTCCGCGTTCGGCGGCATCATCGCCTTTAACCGCGAGCTGGATGCTGAAACCGCGCAGGCGATCATCTCTCGCCAGTTCGTCGAAGTGATCATCGCGCCATCCGCTAGCGAAGAAGCGCTGAAAATCACCGCCGCTAAGCAGAACGTCCGCGTACTGGTCTGCGGCCAGTGGGATGCTCGCGTCGCGGGTCTCGATTTCAAACGTGTCAATGGCGGCTTGCTGGTTCAGGACCGCGATCTCGGTATGGTCACCGCGGGCGAACTGCGCGTGGTTAGCAAACGTCAGCCGAGCGAGCAAGAGCTGCGCGATGCGCTGTTCTGCTGGAAAGTGGCGAAATTCGTCAAATCCAACGCCATCGTTTATGCCAAAGATAATATGACCATCGGTATAGGCGCCGGTCAGATGAGCCGCGTCTACTCAGCGAAAATTGCCGGGATTAAAGCCGGTGACGAAGGTCTGGAAGTGAAAGGTTCCGCCATGGCCTCTGACGCTTTCTTCCCGTTCCGCGATGGTATTGATGCCGCAGCCGCAGTAGGCATCACCTGCGTTATCCAACCGGGCGGTTCTATCCGCGACGAAGAAGTAATTGCCGCCGCGGACGAACATGGTATCGCCATGATCTTCACCGACATGCGCCACTTCCGCCATTAATTCACGGAGCAGCAGATGAAAGTATTAGTAATCGGCAACGGCGGGCGCGAACACGCGCTGGCCTGGAAAGCGGCCCAGTCGCCGCTGGTTGATACCGTCTATGTCGCGCCGGGCAATGCGGGTACCGCGCTGGAGCCGGCGCTGCAAAACGTCGCCATCGGCGTCACCGATATTCCGGCCCTGCTACGCTTCGCGCAGGATGAGAAAATCGATCTGACGATCGTGGGTCCGGAAGCGCCTCTGGTCATTGGCGTAGTAGACGCATTCCGTGCCGCAGGGCTCGCCATCTTCGGGCCAACCGAAGGCGCCGCGCAGCTGGAGGGTTCAAAAGCCTTCACCAAAGATTTCCTCGCTCGTCATCATATCCCGACGGCGGAATACCAGAACTTCACCGAAGTTGAGCCTGCGCTGGCTTATCTGCGGGAGAAAGGCGCGCCGATCGTCATCAAAGCCGACGGTCTGGCGGCAGGTAAAGGCGTTATCGTGGCGATGACCCTTGAGGAAGCCGAAGCGGCGGTCAAAGATATGCTGGCCGGTAACGCCTTTGGCGATGCAGGCCACCGCATCGTGATTGAAGAGTTCCTAGATGGCGAAGAAGCCAGCTTTATTGTCATGGTCGACGGCGAGCACGTCCTGCCGATGGCCACCAGCCAGGATCACAAGCGCGTCGGCAACGGCGATACCGGCCCGAACACCGGTGGCATGGGCGCTTACTCCCCGGCACCGGTGGTTACTGATGAAGTCCATCAGCGCACCATGGAGCGGATTATCTGGCCAACCGTTAAAGGTATGGCCGCTGAAGGTAACACCTATACCGGTTTCCTGTATGCCGGTCTGATGATCGACAAGCAGGGCAATCCGAAGGTTATTGAGTTCAACTGCCGTTTTGGCGATCCGGAAACCCAGCCGATCATGCTGCGCATGAAATCCGATCTGGTAGAGCTGTGCCTCGCCGCCTGCGCGGGCAAGCTGGACGAGAAAACTTCCGAGTGGGATAACCGCGCTTCGCTGGGCGTCGTGGTTGCCGCCGGTGGCTATCCGGGTAACTACAACACGGGCGATGAGATCCACGGTCTGCCGCAGAAGGAAGCGGCAGACGGTAAAGTCTTCCATGCCGGCACCAAACTGGCAGACGACCAGCGCGTAGTCACCAACGGCGGGCGCGTGCTGTGCGTGACCGCGCTGGGTGACACCGTGGCTCAGGCGCAGCAGCGCGCCTATGAACTGCTGACCGATATTCACTGGGACGGCAGCTTTAGCCGTAACGATATCGGCTGGCGCGCCATCGCGCGTGAGAAAACTAACGGCTGAGTTTTGCCAGAAGCGTTTTACGCGTAATGCCTAACTGACGGGCGGCTTCAGTTTTGTTGCCGCCCGTTTTTTCCAGCGCCGAGAGAATGACTTCTTTTTCGACTTCCACTAATGGCTGAATCAGCGCCTCATCGTTGCCAGTGACCGGCAGCGGCGCGCCCGCTATCGCCAACGGCAGTTCACGCTCGGAAATGTAGTCTCCGGTCAGCAGCACCACCGCCCGCTCCACCGCATTTTCCAGTTCGCGGATATTCCCCGGCCAGTCGTAGTGAATCAACAGGTCCATCGCCTGCGGCGTAAATCCCTGCACCGTTTTGCGATTGTGTTCGGCGTAGCGCTTAAGAAAGTGCTGCGCCAGTTGCGGAATATCTTCACGCCGCTGACGCAGCGGCGGCATATCAATAGTTACGACATTCAGGCGGTAATAGAGATCCTGGCGAAAACGCCCGGCGCTCACCTCCTCCGCCAGATTACGATGGGTGGCGGCGATTAGCCGCACATCGACAGAAAGCGTCTGATTACTGCCCACGCGCTGCACTTCGCGTTCCTGAATCGCCCGCAGAAGACGCACCTGCATCAGCGGCGAGATATCGCCAATTTCATCAAGGAACAGCGTGCCGCCATCCGCCTCGACAAAACGCCCTTCCCGCCGCCGTTCCGCGCCGGTAAAAGCCCCTTTTTCATGACCGAACAGCTCGGATTCCAGCAGCGACTCATTGAGCGCTGCGCAGTTTAGCGTCACCAGCGGCTTGTCGCGGCGCTCGCTGCAGGCGTGGATGGCGCGCGCCACCAGTTCTTTACCGGTTCCCGATTCGCCGCAGATCAGCACCGTCGCGTCCGAGGGCGCCACCAGCGTAATATTGTTGATAAGCGCCTGCATTGCCGGGCTTTCGCCAATCATGCCCCATCGTAAATCTGACGAGGCGCTGAGATCGCTCTCGCTCTGCCGGGTGTGCGCCAGCGCCTGAACCAGCGTCTGCTGTAGGGTGTCAAAATCCAGTGGCTTGATCAGATAATCCAGCGCGCCGGACTTAATAGCCTCAACCGCCGTGCCGACGCTGGAGAATGCCGTCATGATTAATACCGGAATCGCCGGGTTATAGGCTTTGATCTCTTTTAGTGTCGCGATACCGTCCATCTCCGCCATGCGGATATCGCATAGCACCAGGTCGAAGACCTGCTGATGGATCTGCTCCAGCGCCTGCAGGCCGTTGTGGGCTAACGCCACTTGATAGCCCCAGCCACGCAGCAGCGCCTGCAGAATCGTGCAGTGGCTGACGTCATCATCGACAACCAGAATCTGTACTTTATCGCTGCTCATCTTCCCTCCGTTGAGCATCCACCGGTAGCCAAAGCGTAAATATCGCTCCGGCCCCCGGCTGGCTTTCGGCGCGGATTGTCCCGCCATGTTGTTCGATAATATTCTGTACCACCGCCAGCCCCAGCCCCGTACCGTCCGCCTTGGTGGTGAAATAAGGGGTAAAGATGGCCTGTAGCTCTTCATCGCTCATCCCCTTACCGCTATCCTTAACGACAATTTTCACACGTCGCCGATCGGCTTCACTTGCCGATACGTGAATGACGCCGTCGCGGCCAATAGCCTGCATCGCGTTCAGATACAGATTCAACAGCACCTGGTTCAGACGGTCGGGGTCGGCTTTAATCGAGGTTAATTCAGGACGCGGAGTAAATTGCAGCGCGATCCCGCGACTCTGCGCATCCTGGCTTACCAGCTGCAATGAGTGATGGATAAGCGCGTTAATATCGACCGGCTGGTAGTTTAAATGGGCAGGGCGAACCAGCTCCAGCAACTCGCTGACGACCCGGTTCAGGCGGTCGGCCTCTTTGGCCATCACCAGCGCTAACTCCTGCGCCTCGCCGCCCGGCGGCGTACGCTCGGCAAAATACTTTGCCAGTCCTTTAATCGAAGAGAGCGGGTTGCGGATCTCATGCGCGACACCAGCCGCCAGATGCCCAAGGGCCATCAGTTTTTCTTTGCGGGCCATCGCCTCCTGTAGCAGCTGGCGTGAGAGACGGTAGCGGCGGAACCAGAACTGAGCGAGGATCGTCGCGACGATGACCAGCGCCGCGGCCACCAGCATGATCATCATGTTACGCAAGCCGCGAGCCTGCGCCGCATCCAGCTCGCGGCTATCAAAGGCGATAAAAATCACCTGTGGAACATTGGGCTGAGCCAGCGCGCTGTCGCAGCGCTTCATCATCCCCATATGGTGACCACGAGTAGGGTTGAGCGGGCGGAACTGGCGATAAATCTCCAGCGCCGGTTGCGGCTCGGCAAGCCGGCGCCAGCGCTCCTGTTCGCCCACCTTGAGTTCACGCATTTGCGCAGGACTGTACAGTGCGGTATCCACCTGTTGCGGATCGCTATGGGCGATAATCTTACCGTTTTCATCGGTCACCGCGAACCACAGCACACCGGGCTGCCAGGCCATCTCCTCCAGCAACGCCCGCAGCTGCGCGTGATGCATTCGCATCCCCATGCCGACACGCGTGCCGGACTCCAGGGCGCGGATCAGCACACTTCCCTTTTCTTCGATGTTTTGCCGGGCGGCGGCGGTCTCCCGACCATAATCGCGGACAATCATCGCGGAAAACAGAAGAACCAACAGGACGACCGTGCCGGTCAGCAACCAGCTCAGGGTGTCCCGGGAAAATGAGATAATGCGCGGCATGGGCGGGTCCTTATCGTGTCCTTATTCGCTATCGGAAGGATCCATCAGCAGAAATCATGCCATTTTTCCACACCGAGAAACCTGTCCTCAGACATATCGCTGGTGATTTAGCGAGTAAAAATGACTCGCGGACTCCAGCCGCAACGGGTCATTTTTACTCGCCAGAGTCACGTTTGCCGCGGGCCGGCCAGTATTGACGCGCTTTTTCAGGCTGGCATGGAAGATGCAACACAGAGGGAAACCACACAGGAGATCACGCTATGAAACGGAAACCGACTTTATCCCTCATCTTCGCGGCGATTGCCGCACTGACCTTTGGCAGTAGCGCGGCCTGGGCTGGACATCACTGGGGCTACAATAACGGAATGGGCGCGCAGGGATACAGCCAGCTCACCCAGGAACAGCAAGCGACCGTGCAGAAGCTACATGACAATTACTATGCGCAAACCAGCGCCCTGCGCCAGCAGCTGCAGTCCAAACGCTACGAGTACAATGCGCTGCTCACCGCGCAGAAGCCGGAAAGCGGAAAAATTGAAGCCGTGGCGAAGGAAATGGAAACGTTAAGCCAGCAGTTGGATCAGCAGCGGGTAAAATTTGATATCGCCCTGGCTGAAGCAGGCGTTCCTCGCGGCGCGGGTATGGGTTACGGCGGCTGCCGCGGTAATGGCGGTGGTCATATGGGCATGAACCACTGGTAAAACTCAGAACGATTTTTCGCTCGGCTGCCAGGTACAGAAGTTTTCGTTAGCCACCAGCAGCAACTGAGCGCCTTCCGGTGCTTCCAGCCACGCCACGCTCACTTCTACGGAGGAGTGATTCTGTCGGCGTTCAATATGCGCTAATGCCCGCTCATCAAGGTCAGGCTTCACGGTCTGGCCTTCACAGGTGGTTACGGTACGATCGGTATGCCAGCGCCCCTGGCGTAAAACTACCCGTCCCTGACGCAAGGCGTCACTGGTTTCACGGATTTGCTGCGCCCGATAGCGGTACAGCGCAACCTGGTCGTTGGAAAGCTGCTGCTTCTGCCCGTCGACTTCCCGCTGCATAAAGCTCAGCTCGCCCTGGGCGTCAAAGCGGGCGCGAATATGTTCCGGCGGTTTACCGTATACGTTGAGCTCAATAAGCGTTAGTTGGCCATCCTGCCAGCGGTACTCGCTGGTTGAGGTGTCGCCGCGGTGCCACGGACTAAAGGCGGCAAGCAGGTGTACTTCATCGCCGGCATCTTTGCGCCAGATGCGCATCGCACCCTGGTTATCGGCGTAGCCGCTGGCGGTAAAAGGCGGTAGAGAGGAGTCGTGACTGCAGGCGGTGAGCAATAGCGCGCCTGCCAGCGTCAGCGTGCGACGCCAGTTAGACAAAAGGGGCTTAAAAGCCCCTTCGTTAAAACTGGACACTGCCACGCGGTCTTACTTGACTGCGTCTTTCAGCGCTTTGCCAGAAACAAATGCTGGCACGTTAGCTGCAGCGATTTTGATTTCTTTACCGGTCTGCGGGTTGCGGCCAGTACGCTCAGCACGGTGGTTCACTTTGAAGGTACCGAAACCAACCAGTTGAACAGCATCACCTTCTTTCAGAGACTCGGTAATTGCAGCCAGGGTGGATTCCAGGGCAGCTTTTGCCTGTGCTTTAGACAGGTCAGCTTTGTCCGCAATTACATCAATCAGTTGAGTCTTGTTCATAAGTTATCCTTACAATGTGTTTATCGCTTGCTAAGCATCGAGTGCGACGGAAATGCCAGAAAAGCACTCTCCTGCATACACGCACCGATAGCCACTTTTTTTCGCCCCCCAAATGTAGACCAGACAGGGGGCGGAATGGAAGTCTTCAGACGCTACAATTCAGGCGGTAAATCACGTTTTGTGGTCTCATTGCTGAAAATTTATACCAATATTGCTTTCGCCGGCCTCTCGCAGGTCTGCGCGCAGCCCTTTAATCAGTTCAAGATCGCGTTCTTCGCAGTCGGCCAACAGGCGGAAAATCTCCCACTGAATGTCCCATTCTTGTTCAACCGCCGGGTTGGCTCTGAGCTCTTCATCGGTCATTTCGCGACCTTCCTGGGTCATTTCCAGCATCGCGACGGTAGTAATGGAAGTCTTACTGACCTCGATAGCATGTTCCAGCGTTTCACCGCTCAGCCGTGAGTGGATTAATTCGCTCAGCGCGACGCAGGCATCGATAGCCGGATAGACGCCGTACATGTCGTAGTCATCCGCGGACGGAATCGCCTCTTCCAGCTTTTCCAGCTGACTATCGAAATTCACCTTCGCATCTTTTACCGTCAGCGTTTCCCAGATCAGGTCAAGGATACGACGATATAACTGGCCGTCGCCGAACTCGGTTTGCTTGCAGAACATGGCGTAGTTAGGGTACATACGCTCGCACAGGCAGGCCATAAAGGTGACGTGCTGCCAGCTCTCCAGTTTCTCCAGGCGCAGGTGAATCGGGTTTTGTAACATGATGAATTCTCGAAGTCAGAAATTAGGCGCAGTGTACCTGAATCAGCCGTGATTTGCTTGCCAACGCACAAAGGAAGGCCGACGGGATGCCACGGCATCGGCCCAGCGCGTCGGCTCGGGTAGACGATAGCCCTGCATACAGCGTTCCACCCACATTAACGCGCTATCGATACCCACGCGGTGGCCGGTACTGATAAACAGCGGGTTGCAGCGTGCTTTGCTGCGCCAGACCCAGGCCAGCTGATCGCCTTTGTCGATTAATGGCGCCAGCGCGCCGGGCTCGGCGCCAAGCGGTTCAAACTTGCCGCATAAACGTTTTTTCGCTACGCCAATCGTTGGCACATCAACCATCAGGCCAAAATGGCTGGCGACGCCAAGCCGCCGGGGATGTGAAATACCGTGCCCGTCGACGAACAACAGATCGGGCTTTTGCGATAGCTGTTGCCACGCCGCCAGCAGCGCGGGGGTCTCGCGAAAGGAGAGGAAGCCGGGGATGTACGGCATCGTGGTGGCGACGCGCGCCACCTGATATTCCACCAGCTCAAGCCCCGGATAAGTTAGCAGCACCATCGCAGCGCGGGTAATTTCCCCCTCCTGCTCAAACCCCACATCGGCGCCGCCGATCAGCACCGGCGGGTCGCGATCCAATCGGTCCGCTCGTTCTACCGATGCGGCTAAAGATTGCTGTTGGGTCCGTAGCGCAGCTAAATCCATCATGCTTATCTCCTATTGGTGATATTGCGCGGAGAGACGATGCACCGCCTCAACAAAGACTCCTGCATGCTGTGGGTCGACGTCCTGATGGATGCCGTGGCCAAGGTTAAAGACATGGCCTTCGCCCTGGCCGAAGCCGGCGAGAATGTTCGCCACTTCGTCTTCAATGCGGGCGGCAGGAGCATAAAGCATCGACGGGTCCATATTGCCCTGCAGCGCCACTTTGTGGCCTACGCGACGGCGAGCATCGGCAATATCGGTGGTCCAGTCGAGACCCAGCGCATCGCAGCCGGTCTCCGCCATCGCTTCCAGCCATTGTCCGCCGCCTTTGGTGAACAGCGTTACCGGTACGCGACGGCCTTCGTTTTCCCGCAGCAGGCCATCGACGATTTTATGCATGTAGTAGAGCGAGAACTGCTGATAGTCGCGGCCGGTCAACACGCCGCCCCAGGTGTCGAAAATCATCACCGACTGCGCGCCCGCTTTGATCTGCGCGTTCAGATACAGGGTGACGCTTTTCGCCAGCTTATCCAGCAGCGCGTGCAGCGCCTGCGGTTCGGCGTACATCATCTTTTTGATGACGGTAAAGGCTTTGCTGCTGCCGCCTTCGACCATATAGGTCGCCAGCGTCCACGGGCTGCCGGAAAAACCAATCAGCGGTACTTCGCCTTTCAGTTCACGGCGAATGGTGCGCACGGCGTTCATCACGTAGCCTAATTCTTGTTCCGGGTCCGGCACCGGCAGTTTCTCGACGTCGGCTTTGCATTTCACCGGCGAGGTGAAGCGCGGGCCTTCGCCAGCTTCAAAGTACAGCCCCAGCCCCATCGCATCCGGAATCGTCAGGATGTCCGAAAAGAGGATCGCCGCATCCAGCGGGTAACGGCGCAGCGGCTGTAGCGTTACTTCGCAGGCCAGCTCGGCATTTTTACACAGCGACATGAAATCGCCCGCTTGCGCGCGGGTGGCTTTGTATTCCGGGAGATAGCGGCCCGCCTGGCGCATCATCCACACCGGGGTGACATCAACCGGCTGGCGCAGCAGCGCGCGCAGGTAACGATCGTTTTTCAGTTCGGTCATTTTTACATTCCTTTAGCGTTGATGCGCCCAGTGTAACATGTCACTCGTACTCTGCCCGACACATCGCCACCGTATCTTCGATCAGGCGTCGCGCCACCGTGCCCGGCGGCGGCAATAGCGGCAAATCGTCATAGCGATACCACTCTGCGCTCAGCAGCTCTTTCTTATCCACGACAATATCGCCGCTATCGTATTCAGCCATAAAGGCGGTCATCAATGATTGCGGGAAGGGCCACGGCTGGGAGGTCACATAGCGCAGGTTTTTCACCTTAATACCGCTCTCTTCCATCACTTCGCGGGCGACCGCCTGCTCAAGGGTTTCACCCACTTCGACAAACCCGGCCAACACCGTATGGACACCATTACGATGGCGGGTATGCTGCGCCAGAAGAATTGAATCGTCGCGACGAATGGCGACGATAATGCAGGGGGCAATTTGCGGATAATAGCGCTCGCGGCAGTGGCCGCACAGCATCGCCCACTCGGTTTTACTCACATGCATCGGGTGACCGCAGTAGCCGCAGAATTTATGCGATCGATAAAACTCGGCCAACTGGATCCCGCGCCCAGCCAGTTGGAAAAGCCCAGGATCCTGATCCAATATCTGGCGCAGCGATCCCATATCACGGCGACGATCCTGACGCACCAGCCACACCGCTTCGCCTTGCCACTCGCCGAGATGTAGCGCGCGTTCACCGACAAGATCAAAATTTACCGCTTCGCCATGTGGTAATTCCCCTGCGGGAAGCCATAATTTTTGTTCGTGACTGACGATCCACCAGCCGCGATCTAATTTTTCAATAATACGATCCATATCTATTGCGCTACCTTCGTTTTACTGGCACTTTTAACATTATATTTACATTTGCTGAGCAACGTTATTTTTAATCTTGCGGAGTCAATCATGTTAAACCAGCTGGAAAACCTGACGGAACGTGTTGGAGGCAATAACAAACTGGTCGATCGCTGGCTGCTTGTGCGTAAGCATTTGCTCGTGGCTTACTACAACCTGGTTGGCCTGAAACCCGGCAAAGAGTCCTTTATGCGGCTTAATGAAAAGGCGCTGGATGACTTTTGCCAAAGCCTGGTGGATTACCTCTCATCCGGTCATTTTAATATTTATGAACGTATTATCGGAGAAATGGAAGGGAGTACCCCTCTTTTAGCCGCTACCAAAATCTACCCGCAGCTGGAAGCCAATACCCAGCAGATGATGGACTACTACGATACCTGCCTCGAAAACGCCATCGATCATGATAACTATCTCGAATTTCAGCAGGCGCTGTCAGATATCGGCGAATCGCTGGAGGCGCGCTTCGCGCTTGAGGACAAGCTGCTGGCGCTGGTCGTCGCTCACGATCAGAAAGACAACGTTGGCGACAATATCGCGCCGACCGCTTGAGTTGTGAACCGTTAACGAGTAATTTACATACATTATCCCTCTGCGGAGGGATTTCATCTTGTCGGAGTGCCTATTTTCCACGCGAACGCTGAAGTGGAAAAGGCTGAGACCGTTTATTCGGGATCCGCGGAACCTGATCAGGCTAATACCTGCGAAGGGAACAAGAGTAAACTGCTGGTCGCACCTGCCCGTTACGGGCTGGTCGCATCTGTTACTCCATCCGTCGTCTGACAAGCCATCTCCTTTTTTTGTAACTGGAATGCGCTATGTCTACTACCAAACTGACCCGCCGGGAACAACGCGAACACGCGCAGCGATTCATTGATACGCTGGAAGGTACCGCTTTTCCCAATTCGCGCCGCATTTACATTCAAGGCTCACAGGCTGATATCCGCGTCCCGATGCGTGAAATCCAGCTCAGCCCGACGCTCATCGGCGGTGATAACGATAACCCCCAATACGAAGCCAACGAACCGATACCGGTGTATGACACCTCCGGACCTTATGGCGACCCGGAGATCAACATCGATGTCCGCCAGGGGCTGGCAAAACTACGCCAACCGTGGATCGACGCGCGTAACGACTGCGCGCCGCTCAGCGAACGCAGCTCGGCTTACACTAAAGCGCGGCTGGCCGACGATGGTCTTGATGAACTGCGCTTCGGCGGCCTGCTGACGCCTAAACGCGCCGTCGCTGGCAAATGCGTGACGCAACTACACTATGCCCGCAAGGGGATCGTCACCCCGGAGATGGAATTCATCGCCATTCGCGAAAACATGGGCCGCGAGCGTATCCGCAGCGAGGTGCTGCGCCAGCAGCATGCCGGAGAAAGCTTTGGCGCCCGCCTGCCGGACAACATTACCGCCGAATTCGTCCGCGATGAAGTCGCTGCCGGGCGAGCCATCATCCCGGCCAATATCAATCACCCGGAATCCGAGCCGATGATTATAGGCCGCAACTTCCTGGTGAAAGTGAATGCCAATATCGGCAACTCGGCGGTGACCTCTTCCATTGAAGAAGAAGTCGAGAAGCTGGTCTGGTCAACCCGCTGGGGCGCCGACACGGTAATGGACCTCTCTACCGGCCGCTATATCCACGAGACCCGCGAATGGATCCTGCGCAACAGCCCGGTGCCGATTGGTACCGTCCCGATTTACCAGGCGCTGGAGAAGGTCAACGGCATTGCTGAGAACCTGACCTGGGAAGCCTTCCGCGATACCCTGCTGGAACAGGCCGAACAGGGCGTCGACTACTTCACGATTCACGCTGGGGTGCTGCTGCGCTACGTGCCGATGACCGCGAAGCGGCTGACCGGGATCGTCTCGCGCGGCGGTTCGATCATGGCCAAGTGGTGCCTGTCGCATCATCAGGAAAACTTCCTCTACCAGCACTTCCGCGAAATCTGTGAAATCTGCGCCGCCTATGACGTGTCGCTGTCCCTCGGCGATGGTCTGCGCCCCGGCTCGATTCAGGATGCCAACGACGAGGCTCAGTTCGCCGAGCTGCATACGCTGGGCGAGCTGACTAAAATCGCCTGGGAGTATGACGTTCAGGTGATGATTGAAGGCCCCGGCCACGTGCCGATGCAGATGATTCGCCGCAATATGACCGAAGAGCTGGAGCACTGCCACGAAGCGCCGTTCTACACGCTGGGGCCGCTCACCACCGACATCGCGCCGGGCTATGATCATTTCACTTCCGGAATCGGCGCGGCAATGATTGGCTGGTTTGGCTGCGCCATGCTGTGCTACGTCACGCCAAAAGAACATCTCGGCTTGCCCAACAAAGAGGATGTAAAACAGGGGCTGATTACCTACAAAATCGCCGCCCACGCCGCCGACCTCGCTAAAGGCCACCCCGGGGCGCAGATCCGCGACAACGCGATGTCAAAAGCACGTTTCGAATTCCGCTGGGAAGACCAGTTCAACCTCGCGCTCGATCCCTTTACCGCGCGGGCCTATCACGATGAAACCTTACCGCAGGAATCCGGCAAGGTCGCCCACTTCTGCTCCATGTGCGGACCGAAATTCTGTTCGATGAAGATCACGCAGGAAGTCCGCGACTACGCCGCGAAGCAAAATATCGAAGCCGGCATGGCCGATATGTCGAATAACTTCCGCGCCCGCGGCGGTGAAATCTACCTGAAAAAGGAAAATGCCTGATGTACCAGCCTGACTTTCCGCCCGTACCGTTTCGTCTCGGGCTTTATCCGGTTGTCGATAGCGTGGCGTGGATTGAGCGCCTGCTGGAAGCCGGTGTACGCACTATTCAATTGCGGATCAAGGACCAGCGCGACAGCGACGTAGAGGATGATGTTATCGCCGCCATCGCGCTTGGCCGTCGCTATCGCGCGCGTCTGTTTATCAATGATTACTGGCAACTGGCGATTAAGCACCGGGCGTATGGCGTACATCTGGGTCAAGAGGACCTGGAAACCACCGACCTGAGCGCCATCCGTAAAGCCGGACTGCGCCTTGGCGTCTCCACTCACGACGACATGGAAATTGACGTCGCGCTGGCGGCGCGCCCTTCCTACATCGCACTGGGCCATGTCTTCCCGACACAAACCAAACAGATGCCTTCGGCGCCGCAGGGCCTCGAACAGCTTGCCGGGCATATTCAGCGGCTGGCCGATTATCCGACGGTAGCGATAGGCGGCATCAGTCTGGATAAAGCGCCGGGCGTACTGGCGACCGGCGTTGGCAGCATCGCGGTCGTCAGCGCCATTACCCAGGCAGCAGACTGGCGGGCTGCCACTGCACAACTGTTAGCGCTGGCGGGAGCAGGCGATGAATGATCACGATTTCATGCGCTATAGCCGCCAGTTGCTGCTGGAAGATATCGCCATTGAGGGACAGCAGAAACTGTTAGCCAGCCGGGCGCTGATTATTGGCCTGGGCGGCTTAGGTTCGCCGGCGGCGCTATATCTGGCGGGGGCCGGCGTCGGGACGCTGACGCTGGCCGATGACGACGCGGTGCATCTCAGCAACCTGCAGCGGCAAATTCTGTTCACCAGCGACGATATCGACCAGCCAAAAGCCGCGGCGGCAAAGACGCGGCTCAACCAACTCAATCCGCAAATCCGCCTCGTGGCGCTACAGCAGCGTTTAAGCGGCGAGGCGCTGCGCGCTGAAGTGGCGAAAGCCGACGTGGTGCTGGACTGTACCGATAACATGATCGCCCGCCAGGCGATTAACGCCGCCTGCGTCGCCCTTGAGACGCCGCTGGTGACCGCCAGCGCCGTCGGCTTCGGCGGCCAGTTGATGGTGCTGACGCCCCCCTGGGCGCAGGGCTGCTATCGCTGCCTGTGGCCGGACACCGCCGAACCGCAACGTAACTGCCGCACCGCGGGGATCGTCGGTCCGGTCGTCGGCATGATGGGGACGCTGCAGGCGCTGGAGGCCATAAAGCTCCTTAGCGGCATGGCGACGCCGCGCAACACGCTACGGCTGTTTGATGCCCGCACCAGCAACTGGCGCAACCTTGCGCTGCAAAAGGCCCAGGGCTGCCCGGTATGCGGAGGCCATGATGCAAGTCTGGTTTAACGACGAACCGCTGGAGTGCGCGGACAACCTCAGCGTAAGCGCCCTGCTCAGCCAACTGGAGCAGCTCCAGCCCGGCGTTGCGCTGGCGCTCAATCAACACATCCTGCCACGCGAACGGTGGGAAGATCATCTCTTGCAGGAAGGCGATCGGGTCCTGCTTTTTCAGGTTATCGCCGGAGGCTGACATGTTACGTATTGCTGATAAGACTTTTGAATCCCACCTTTTTACCGGAACCGGCAAATTTGCCGCCCCGGAGGTGATGGTCGAGGCGATTCGCGCCTCGGGAAGCCAGCTGGTGACGCTGGCGATGAAGCGCGTCGATTTACGCCAGAACAATGACGCGATTCTCGCGCCGCTGTTGGCGGCGGGCGTTAACCTGCTGCCGAATACCTCAGGCGCCAAGACGGCGGAAGAAGCGGTATTTGCCGCCCGCCTGGCGCGGGAAGCCTTAGGCACCCACTGGTTGAAACTGGAGATCCACCCGGACGCTCGCTGGCTGCTGCCTGACCCCATTGAAACCCTGAAGGCGGCGGAGCTACTGGTGCGCGAAGGGTTTGTCGTCCTGCCCTATTGCGGCGCCGACCCGGTCCTGTGCAAACGGCTGGAAGAGGCTGGCTGCGCGGCGGTAATGCCGTTGGGCGCGCCGATAGGCTCCAACCAGGGGCTGGAAACCAAAGCCATGCTGGAGATTATTATCGAACAGGCGACGGTACCGGTGGTGGTTGATGCCGGGATCGGCGTGCCGAGCCACGCGGCGCAGGCGCTGGAGATGGGCGCTGATGCGGTGCTGGTCAACACCGCCATTGCCGTCGCCGACGATCCTGTCGCCATGGCTCGCGCCTTCCGCATGGCGGTCGATGCCGGATTGCTGGCGCGTCAGGCCGGACCGGGAACGCGCAGTACTCAGGCGCAGGCCACCAGCCCGCTGACCGGCTTTCTGGAGGCGCTGGCATGAAAACTTTTAGCGATCGCTGGCGGCAGCTGGAGTGGGATGACATCCGCCTGCGCATCAACAGCAAAACCGCCGCCGACGTCGAACGAGCGCTGGCGGCAAAGCAGCTCACCCGCGATGACATGATGGCTCTGCTCTCTCCTGCCGCGGCCGATTACCTTGAACCGCTGGCCCAGCGCGCTCAGCGCCTCACCCGGCAGCGCTTCGGCAACACCGTCAGCTTTTACGTACCGTTGTATTTGTCCAACCTGTGCGCCAACGACTGTACCTACTGCGGCTTCTCAATGAGTAATCGCATTAAGCGCAAGACGCTGGATGAAGCAGAGATTGCCCGCGAATGCGCCGCAATCCGCAATTTAGGCTTTGAGCATTTGTTACTGGTCACCGGCGAACATCAGAGTAAGGTCGGAATGGATTATTTCCGCCAGCATCTGCCATCCATCCGCCGCCAGTTTGCCTCGCTGCATATGGAAGTGCAGCCGCTGGCGACCGAAGAGTATGCCGAACTAAAAACGCTGGGGCTTGATGGGGTGATGGTCTACCAGGAGACCTACCATGAAGGCATGTATGCCCAGCACCACTTGAAAGGTAAAAAGCAGGATTTCTTCTGGCGCCTTGATACACCGGATCGCCTGGGCGAAGCGGGGATCGACAAGATCGGCCTCGGCGCGCTCATTGGTCTTTCCGACAGCTGGCGGGTGGACTGCTTTATGGTCGCCGAACATCTGCTATGGCTACAGCAGCGCTACTGGCGCAGCCGTTACTCTATCTCCTTCCCGCGTTTACGCCCTTGTGCCGGAGGGATTGCGCCAGCCTCGCTGATGGACGAACGTCAGCTGGTGCAGACCATTTGCGCCTTCCGCCTGCTGGCGCCGGAGGTTGAGCTGTCGCTCTCGACCCGTGAATCACCGTGGTTCCGCGACCGGGTGATCCCGCTGGCGATTAACAACGTCAGCGCGTTCTCCAAAACCCAGCCCGGCGGCTACGCCGACGATCATCCGGAACTTGAGCAATTTGCGCCACACGACGATCGCCGTCCTGAAGAGGTCGCCAGCGCGCTGGCCGCCCGTGGCCTGCAGCCGGTATGGAAAGACTGGGATAGCTGGCTGGGACGCACCTCGCAATCATCATGAAGCATGCTGCAAGCAGCTGATTATTTTGCGTGCCTGCACGAGAGATGAAAAACGGAGGCTCGCCGAACTGCCGCCGTTTTTCTATTCTGCCCTGGTCAGCAGCGGACGCTGACCAGGGCGAGCTTTTCTTTCCTCTCTTCGCCCTGCCTCTACCGTCCGCACTGCCGCAAACATATTGCTATCAAATATTAATCACGATGATGAGCGCACTCAGCGTTATAATTTAGCGATAGTTACCTGATTCGCTAAGCAGGCATGCTGGCTTAACCTGCGTCTAAACCCACGGTTTATAAATCCCGGACGATTAACAACTTATGGCACGCCACAACAGAAAGCTCTCTTTTACTACGCCAATCGTAGTGGGGTTTGCGGGGATTTTGCTCAGTTTTTTACTGATCGCAATCTTTGTTACCGCGACGCAGAAGAAAAACTTTCTTGAAGATTATCACCATATTAACCGCAACTTCACCCATAACCTTGCGGTGAACTACACCGAATCGCTGCTGCGCGAAAATGACTACATTCTGGCGCGCGCGACGAAATACTTTGCCCGCGACGATGCGCTCAATAGCGCCGTAAATCTCAATCCGCAAAAGGGTCTGGACGATTTGATGCGTCTGCAGGAGCTGATGCCGACGGTCTCCTCCATTTCGCTTGCCGATACTCTTGGTCATTATCTGCGCGCCCCCGAAGTGATGGAAGGCGATGAGAGCCGCACGTTTGATCCAAAAACGCGCCCCTGGTTTATTCGCCAGGCGGAAGCCAGTACCTTCAGCCTCTATACCACTCCTTACCTTGACTACTTCACCCACCACCCTACCGTTACCGTCTACCGGCCTGTCATTTCACCGCAGGGAAGGCTCAAAGGTAGTCTGGCATTTCATATGGATCTGACCTCAATGGGCTACGCGTTACGGCAGATTGTCTCGCCGGTACAGGGCGAGTTTTTTGTCGTGCAACGCGACGGCAAAGTGGTTATCCATCCCGATACCGGCGCGCTATTTAAAACCTACGTTAGCGCGGAACTGATGGACAAAATGACCAGCGCGGAAGGCCAACTTTATGATGAGGAACATAAGGCCTGGTACTACTACTATTCCTTTACCAACCCTGACTGGTTCGTTATTTTCCGCGTCACCGATGCCACCCTTGATGACCTGACGCGCTATGAAACCGATATTGTCGCCTGGGGATTCGCCCTCGCCGCCATTGTCATCGTCCTGTTCGGGCTATATCTGCGCCACGCTTCGCGTACCGTACTGATGAACATCATTAACGCCATTAAGACCGGCGACGTCAAACGCGCGCCGCGGCTGGAAGCCATGCTCAGCAAAGCGATCGAGAGCAATAAACAGCGTGAGCTCACCTATGTCCGCCAGGCCACCATCGATGCGCTAACCGGCTGCAAAAATCGCCGCGCCTTCGACAGCGATATCGCCGCCCTGATGAACGATCACCAGCCTTTCGCCCTCGCGTTGGTCGATATCGACAACTTTAAATCAATTAATGATACCTGGGGCCACCTCAATGGCGACATCGTGCTGCGCAACGTCGCACGTGAAGGGATACAGATCCTGCAGCCGCAGGAGATCTCGCTTTACCGCTACGGCGGCGAAGAGTTTGCCGTTATCTTCCCTGCCGAACATATCGACAACGCGCTCACCATTCTGGAGAGCTGGCGCCTTAACGTTGCCAGCCGAACCTGGCGCGAAGAAGGATTAACCGTCACCTTTAGCGCCGGCCTCGGGGAATGGAATATGGAGCCGCTGGAAAAACTGGTCGTTAGCGTGGATGAAGCGTTGTATAAGGCCAAACAGCAGGGCAAGAATCGAATCGTGCGCGCCTGAGCACAACTCCCTGATAGCCCGCTTTTGCGGGCTTTTTTATCTCGGCCGCTGCAAAATTGAAACCGGTTTCATTTTTTGTGATGTTTTACACACAATCATGGTGAAGCGGTTGTGCCGCGCCGCCGCCCGCGATAAAGATGATGCATCAAGGAACATACATAAGGGCGATGAAACTATGAAGAATATCGTTTTATGCTGTGCCGCAGGAATGTCCACCAGCATGCTGGTGCAACGCATGAAAGAGGCCGCGCAAAAGAAAGGCATCGAAGTCTCGATCAAAGCTGTGCCGGTAGCGGAGTTCAAAGATAACCTGGCTGCGGCGGATATTATCCTGCTCGGCCCACAGGTGAAGTACGAGCAGGCGAAACTACAGGCGCTAGCCGACCCGGTCGGTAAAAAGGTCGCCGTTATTGACATGATGGATTACGGCATGATGAAAGGCGATGCCGTTCTGGATAAAGCCCTGAAGCTGATGGAGTAAGGCATGGAAGATTTAGAGACGATTATCATGGAGCTGCTGGTCAACGCCGGCTCCGCACGCAGTTCTGCCCTCACCGCCCTGCAGCAGGCGCGTAAAGGCGATTTCGCCGCCGCCGAACAGGCTATGGCCGACTCCCACGAATTCGTGAAGCATGCGCATAAAATCCAGACCCAGCTTATCGGTCTGGACGAAGGCAGCGGCAAGCTGCCGGTGAACCTGATTACCGTGCATTCCCAGGATCATCTAATGAACGCGATGGTGATTCAGGATTTAGCAACCGATATGATCGAACTGTATCGCCGCCTGCCGCCCGCACAATAATCCCGCTGATTTATCAGGCGCCGCCAGCGGCGCCTGTCTCACTTACAGAAAACCGTACATCGCCGCGAACACCCAGCCAAAGACGCAAGAAACGCTCACGCCAATTAATCCCGGCAGGATAAAGCTATGGTTTATGACGAAGCGGCCAATATGGGTCGTACCTGAACGGTCAAACTGAATCGCCGCCAGATCGCTTGGGTAAGTCGGCAGGATGTAATAGCCGTAGCAGGCGGGCGCGGAAGCCACGATATAGGCCGGGTCAACGCCGATCGCCAGCGCCACCGGGACAATCGCCGCCAGCGCCGCCGCCTGAGAGTTGACGAACTTCGATACCAATAACAGCACGATAGCGTAGGCCCACGGGTACTCCTTCACCATCTCTCCGAGCACGCCTTTAATCTCGGTCATGTGCGCGCCGAACATGGTTTCCGCCATCCATGCAATACCGTACACCGCGACGATAGCGATCATCCCCGAGCGGAAAACCTCATTTTTAGAAATCGACGCCGGGTTAGTTTTGGTAATGATGATGATAAGCGCCCCGGAGAGCAGCATGAACATCTGGATCACCAGTACCATTGAGAGAGGCTTACCATCGAACGCCGGGCGCAGTTCGGAAAACGCGCCAAGCAGCGCCACTACGGCGATTGAGGCAAGGAAGATCCACATCGCGATCCAGTTGCTGGTCGGCAGCTTTTTATCCAATAGCGTGGCCGTATCGCCATAAACATAATGACGGTTTTCCGGTACTGCAATAAACGCCTGGAAGGTCTCGTCTTTATCAAGGTCCTTACCGCGGAACCAGCTGAAGATGCCAATCGCCAAAATCCCCAGTAGCGTTGACGGAATGGTTATCGCCAGTAGATCGAGAAACTCAAGGTGCTTACCATTAAAGGTAAAATTCCCGAGCATCGCCACCAGCGAGACCACCGCCACCGAAACCGGACTGGCAATGATCCCCATCTGAGCGCCAATCGAGCTCGCCGCCATCGGCCGCTCCGGGCGAATATTATTTTTAATCGCTACGTCGTAAATAATTGGCAGGATCGTATACACCACGTGGCCGGTACCGCACAGGATCGTCAGCGTACAGGTGACGAATGGCGCAACGATAGAAACGTATTTGGGGTTGCGCCGCAGGAGCTTCTCGGCAATCTGCAGCATCACGTCTAAACCGCCGGATGCCTGTAGCGTCGCCGAGGCGGCCACCACCGCGATAATCACCAGCATGACATCAACCGGCGGTTTTCCTGGTTTAAGATGAAAGACAAAAACTAAGATAACTAAGCCAATGCCGCCTAAAAGGCCGAGCGCAATGCCACCCTTTTTCGCGCCGTAGAACAGACAAATTAAGATAATGATGAGCTGTATAGCAAATTCCATGCATCCCCCAGAAGCTATCCATTAATAACGACAATACTCTCCGCCTTATTTTTATTTTGCTCACCACCTCCATTGCCTTTTAACAGGCGCAGTGAACCCCTCAGTTGCGGTAAACCGAAAAGGATGGGGAAAAGTAATCACATGATTCTTTGAGTGTTTTGACTATATAGCGTTTGCGGCGCCTATTTTTTGATACATGTAGAATTTTTATCCATCGATTAGTGATGGCATAAAGAAATAGCAAATAGATAATTATCAGACATGTTTAATTTGCTAATTAATTGCGGCAATTACATTAAATAAATGTAATTTATTTTAGGTGAGATAAATCGACAGGTAATAAAAAAGCCAGTCAGGAAACCTGACTGGCTTTTAAGCGCTTAACGAATCAACGATTAATCGTTGTCAGAACCGCCCAGGCCTGCGTTCAGCAGTTCTGCCAGGTTGGCAGAGGCTTCTTCTACGCTCACCTGCGGCGCAGCTGGCTGTTCGCCTGCTGCGCGACGGCGCATACGATCCTGGTGGTACGCATAACCGGTACCTGCCGGGATCAGACGACCCACGATGACGTTCTCTTTCAGACCGCGCAGTTCGTCGCGTTTGCCCGCAACGGCTGCTTCGGTCAGCACGCGAGTGGTCTCCTGGAACGATGCCGCGGAGATGAAGGACTCGGTTGCCAGAGACGCTTTGGTGATACCCAGCAGGTCGCGGGAATAGGTTGCCGCAACTTTGCCATTCGCTTCAAGCTCGCGGTTAGCGATCTTAACGCGGGAGTATTCAACCTGCTCACCTTCGAGGAAGTCGGAGCTACCAGCACTTTCGATGGTCGCTTTACGCAGCATCTGACGAACGATAACTTCAATGTGCTTATCGTTAATCTTAACGCCTTGCAGACGATAAACGTCCTGCACTTCGTTGGTGATGTAACGCGTTACCGCGTGTACGCCACGAAGACGCAGAATGTCGTGCGGCGCTTCCGGACCGTCGGAAACCACGTCACCACGTTCTACACGTTCACCTTCGAACACGTTCAGCTGACGCCATTTCGGAATCATCTCTTCGTACGGTTCGCTACCGTCTACCGGGGTGATAACCAGACGACGTTTCCCTTTGGTTTCTTTACCGAAGGAAATGATGCCGCTGATTTCAGCCAGGATTGCCGGCTCTTTCGGACGACGTGCTTCGAACAGGTCCGCAACGCGCGGCAGACCACCGGTGATATCCTTGGTACCGCCAGATTCCTGCGGAACACGCGCCAGGGTGTCACCAGAGCTGATCTGTACGCCATCTTCCAGCTGAACAATCGCTTTACCCGGCAGGAAGTACTGAGCAGGCATATCGGTGCCTGGGATCAGAACGTCGTTGCCCTGAGCATCAACAATTTTCAGCGCCGGACGCAGATCTTTACCACCGGAGGTACGTTCCGCGGAATCCAGAACCACCAGCGAAGACAGACCGGTCAGCTCGTCGGTCTGACGAGTAATGGTCTGGCCGTCGATCATGTCAGTGAAGCGGACGAAACCACTCACTTCGGTGATAACCGGCATGGTATGCGGATCCCAGTTTGCAACGGTTTCACCGCCAGCAACCTGTTCGCCGTCGCCTTTAGCCATAACGGAGCCGTAAGGCACTTTATAGCTTTCTTTGGTACGACCGAATTCGTCGATCAGCTTCAGTTCGGTGTTACGCGAGGTGATAACCAGTTTACCGCTGGAGTTCACAACCGACTTCGCATTGCTCAGACGGATGCTACCTTTGTTTTTCACCTGGATGCTGGATTCAGCAGCCGCACGAGATGCCGCACCACCGATGTGGAACGTACGCATCGTCAGCTGTGTACCCGGCTCACCGATGGACTGTGCCGCGATAACGCCGATAGCCTCACCTTTGTTGATGAGGTGGCCACGCGCCAGGTCACGACCGTAGCAGTGCGCACATACACCAAAGTCGGTGTCACAGGATACAACGGAACGAACTTTGACGGAGTCAACGGAGTTCTCTTCCAGCAGGTCACACCAGTGCTCGTGCAGCAGCGTGTTGCGTGGAACCAGAATGTCCGCGGTACCCGGCTTCAGAACGTCTTCAGCAGTCACACGACCCAATACGCGATCGCGCAACGGCTCTTTAACGTCGCCACCTTCGATAACCGGCGTCATGGTGATGCCTTCCAGGGTGCCACAGTCGTCTTCAGTGACAACCAGGTCCTGCGCAACGTCAACCAGACGACGAGTCAGGTAACCGGAGTTCGCAGTCTTCAGTGCGGTATCCGCCAGACCTTTACGAGCACCGTGGGTGGAGATGAAGTACTGGAGTACGTTCAGACCTTCACGGAAGTTCGCGGTGATCGGCGTTTCGATGATGGAGCCATCCGGCTTCGCCATCAGACCACGCATACCAGCCAGCTGACGAATCTGTGCCGCAGAACCACGCGCACCGGAGTCGGCCATCATGTAGATGCTGTTGAAGGAAACCTGCTGTTCTTCCTGACCGTCACGGTTAATCACGGTTTCGGTTTGCAGGTTATCCATCATCGCTTTGGATACACGATCGTTCGCCGCAGCCCAGATATCGATAACTTTGTTGTAGCGTTCGCCCGCAGTAACCAGACCAGACTGGAACTGTTCCTGAATCTCAGCAACTTCAGCTTCCGCTTCGCTGATGATTTCGTATTTTTTCTCCGGGATGACCATGTCATCGATACCAACGGATGCACCTGAACGCGCTGCATAAGCAAAGCCGGTGTACATCGTCTGGTCCGCAAAAATAACGGTCGGTTTCAGACCCAGAATACGGTAACAGGTGTTCAGCATCTTAGAGATCGCTTTCTTACCGAGCGCCTGGTTCACGATAGAGAACGGCAGACCTTTCGGCACGATCATCCACAGAATGGCACGGCCAATGGTCGTGTCTTTCAGGCTGGTCTTCGCGACGAACTCACCATTGTCGTCTTTTTCGTATTCGGTGATACGCACTTTAACGCGCGCATGCAGAGAGGCCAGACCGGCGCGATAAATACGCTCCGCTTCTTTCGGGCCAGTCAGCACCATGCCTTCGCCTTTGGCGTTAACACAGTCACGGGTCATGTAGTACAGACCCAGTACAACGTCCTGAGACGGAACGATGATTGGTTCGCCGTTCGCCGGGGACAGGATGTTGTTGGTAGACATCATCAGCGCACGCGCTTCCAGCTGGGCTTCCAGCGTCAGCGGTACGTGAACAGCCATCTGGTCACCATCGAAGTCGGCGTTATATGCCGCACAAACCAGCGGGTGCAGCTGAATGGCTTTACCTTCGATCAGAACCGGTTCAAACGCCTGGATACCCAAACGGTGCAGTGTTGGCGCACGGTTCAGCAGTACCGGGTGTTCGCGGATAACTTCGTCCAGGATATCCCAAACGACAGCTTCTTCGCGCTCAACCATTTTCTTAGCGGCTTTGATGGTGGTGGCCAGGCCACGCAGTTCCAGCTTGCCGTAGATGAACGGTTTGAACAGCTCCAGCGCCATTTTCTTCGGCAGACCGCACTGATGCAGACGCAGGTATGGACCTACGGTGATTACAGAACGACCGGAGTAGTCAACACGCTTACCGAGCAGGTTCTGACGGAAACGACCCTGTTTACCTTTGATCATATCGGCCAAAGATTTCAGAGGACGTTTGTTGGAACCGGTGATCGCACGACCGCGACGACCGTTATCCAGCAGGGCGTCGACCGCTTCCTGCAGCATACGTTTTTCGTTGCGTACGATGATGTCCGGCGCAGCCAGATCCAGCAGACGTTTCAGACGGTTGTTACGGTTAATGACGCGACGATACAGATCGTTCAGGTCAGAAGTCGCAAAACGACCGCCATCCAGCGGAACCAGCGGACGCAGATCTGGCGGCAGAACCGGCAGAACGGTCAGGATCATCCACTCCGGCTTGTTGCCAGACTGAACGAAGGCTTCCAGCAGCTTAATGCGCTTGGTCAGCTTTTTACGCTTGGTTTCGGAGTTGGTTTCGTTCAGCTCTTCACGCAGCTGCTCGCACTCTTGCTCCAGGTCCATGCTTTTCAGCAGGGCCTGAATAGCTTCGGCGCCCATCTTCGCGTCGAATTCGTCACCGAACTCTTCCAGCGCGTCCAGGTACTGCTCTTCAGTCAGAATCTGGTTGCGTTCGAGGTTGGTCATGCCACCTTCGATAACAACATAAGATTCAAAGTACAGTACGCGTTCGATATCACGCAGCGGCATATCCAGCAGCAGACCGATACGGGACGGCAGAGACTTCAGGAACCAGATGTGGGCAGTCGGAGACGCCAGCTCGATGTGGCCCATGCGCTCACGACGCACTTTGGTCTGGGTCACTTCAACGCCGCACTTCTCACAGATAACACCACGGTGTTTCAGGCGCTTGTACTTACCGCACAGGCACTCATAGTCTTTTACTGGCCCGAAAATACGAGCGCAGAACAGACCGTCACGTTCTGGCTTGAACGTACGGTAGTTAATGGTTTCCGGCTTTTTAACTTCACCGAAAGACCATGAACGGATCATGTCTGGCGATGCCAGAGCAATTTTGATCGCATCAAACTCTTCGGTTTTAGTTTGCGCTTTCAGAAACTTTAATAAGTCTTTCACGGATTTGCTCCCGTCGGAGTTAGCACAATCTGGCGCCGGGTTTTACCCCGGCACCAGTGACCTGTTTGAGCGAGAGTTACTCGTCTTCCAGTTCGATGTTGATGCCCAGCGAGCGGATTTCTTTCAACAGTACGTTGAAGGATTCCGGCATGCCCGGTTCCATCTGATGGTTGCCGTCCACGATGTTTTTATACATCTTGGTACGACCGTTCACGTCATCAGACTTAACGGTGAGCATTTCCTGCAGGGTGTAGGCCGCGCCGTATGCTTCCAGCGCCCACACTTCCATCTCACCGAAGCGCTGACCACCGAACTGCGCCTTACCACCCAGCGGCTGCTGAGTAACCAGGCTGTAAGAACCGGTGGAACGAGCGTGCATTTTGTCGTCGACCAGGTGGTTCAGTTTCAGCATGTACATGTAACCCACGGTTACCGGACGTTCGAACTGTTCACCGGTGCGGCCGTCAAACAGAGTGATCTGACCGGAAGTCGGCAGGTCGCCCAGCTGCAGCAGCTCTTTGATTTCAGCTTCTTTCGCACCGTCGAATACCGGCGTTGCGATCGGCATGCCTTTACGCAGGTTTTCAGCCAGACGCAGAACTTCTTCATCGCTGAAGGTATTCAGGTCAACTTTCTGGCGAACGTCAGCGCCCAGATCGTAAGCACGCTGGATGAATTCGCGCAGTTTCGCGACTTCTTGCTGCTGTTTCAGCATGGCGTTGATCTTATCGCCGATGCCTTTCGCAGCCATACCCAGGTGAGTTTCCAGGATCTGACCGATGTTCATACGAGACGGTACGCCCAGCGGGTTCAGTACGATATCTACCGGCGTACCGTTAGCATCGTGCGGCATATCTTCGATCGGGTTGATCTTAGAGATAACACCCTTGTTACCGTGACGACCTGCCATCTTATCACCAGGCTGGATACGGCGTTTAACGGCCAGGTATACCTTAACAATCTTCAGCACGCCCGGTGCCAGATCGTCGCCTTGGGTGATTTTACGGCGTTTCGCTTCGAGTTTTTTCTCGAACTCGTGTTTCAGTTCGTCATACTGCTCAGCCAGTTGCTCCAGCTGATTTTGTTTCTCTTCGTCGGTCAGGCCCAGTTCCAGCCAGCGATCGCGAGGCAGTTTGTCGAGCTTGTCAGCTTCAACGCCACCGGCAACCAGCACAGCGTAGATACGGCTGAACAGACCAGCTTCGAGGATCTGCAGTTCTTCAGACAGGTCTTTTTTAGCCTGCTTCAGCTGCATCTCTTCGATTTCAAGCGCACGCTTGTCTTTTTCTACGCCGTCACGGGTAAAGACCTGAACGTCGATAACGGTACCAGAGACACCGTTCGGTACGCGCAGAGAAGAGTCTTTAACGTCAGACGCTTTCTCACCGAAGATCGCGCGCAGCAGTTTCTCTTCCGGAGTCAGCTGGGTTTCACCTTTCGGCGTTACCTTACCAACCAGAATGTCGCCGCCGGTCACTTCCGCACCGATATAAACGATACCGGATTCATCCAGTTTGGAGAGCGCAGCTTCACCCACGTTCGGGATGTCAGCGGTGATCTCTTCCGGCCCCAGCTTGGTGTCACGGGACACGCACGCCAGTTCCTGAATGTGGATGGTGGTGAAACGGTCTTCCTGGACAACACGCTCGGATACGAGGATGGAGTCTTCGAAGTTGTAGCCGTTCCACGGCATGAACGCTACGCGCATGTTCTGACCCAGCGCCAGTTCACCGAGGTCGGTGGACGGGCCGTCGGCCAGGACGTCGCCGCGTTCAATTGGTTCGCCCAGGGACACGCAAGGCATCTGGTTGATGCAGGTGTTCTGGTTAGAACGGGTGTACTTGGTCAGGTTATAGATGTCGATACCTGCTTCGCCCGGGTACATCTCGTCTTCGTTAACTTTGATAACGATACGGGAAGCATCCACGTACTGAACGGTACCGCCACGTTTAGCCACCGCAGTAACACCGGAGTCAACGGCAACAGCACGTTCCATACCGGTACCAACCAGCGGCTTATCAGCGCGCAGAGTCGGAACCGCCTGACGTTGCATGTTCGCACCCATCAATGCACGGTTGGCGTCATCGTGTTCCAGGAACGGGATCAGGGACGCACCGACGGATACCACCTGCTGGGTGGATACGTCCATGTAGTCAACCTGGTCGCGGCTGAACAAGCTGGATTCGCCTTTACTACGGCAGGTAACCAGATCTTCAACAAAGTGGCCTTCGTCATCCAGGTTGGAGTTCGCCTGAGCAATGACGTAGTTACCTTCTTCGATAGCAGACAGGTAATGAATTTCGTCGGTAACAACACCGTCGGTCACTTTACGATACGGGGTCTCAAGGAAACCGTATTCGTTAGTCTGTGCGTACACGGACAGGGAGTTGATCAGACCGATGTTCGGACCTTCAGGCGTTTCGATTGGACATACGCGACCGTAGTGAGTCGGGTGTACGTCTCGAACTTCGAAGCCTGCGCGTTCACGGGTCAGACCGCCTGGGCCGAGTGCGGAGATACGACGTTTGTGCGTAATCTCAGACAGCGGGTTGTTCTGGTCCATAAACTGGGACAGCTGGCTGGAACCAAAGAACTCTTTCACTGCTGCGGAAATCGGCTTGGCGTTGATCATATCCTGAGGCATCAGGGTATCCAGATCGCCCAGAGACAGACGCTCTTTAACCGCACGCTCTACACGCACCAGGCCAACGCGGAACTGGTTTTCCGCCATTTCGCCAACGGAACGGATACGACGGTTGCCGAGGTGGTCGATATCATCGACTTCGCCTTTACCGTTACGGATATCGATGAGCTTCTTCATCACTTCGATGATGTCGTCTTTGCTCAGGATACCGGAACCTTCGATTTCGTCGCGCAGCAGAGAACGGTTGAACTTCATACGACCAACCGCGGACAGATCGTAGCGGTCTTCGGAGAAGAACAGGTTCTCAAACAGGCTTTCAGCCGCTTCACGAGTCGGCGGCTCACCCGGGCGCATCATGCGGTAGATTTCTACCAGCGCGCTCAGACGATCGTTGGTCGGGTCGACGCGTACAGTTTCAGAAATGTACGGACCGTGGTCCAGATCGTTGGTGAACAGCGTTTCGATACGCTTGTGGCCGGACTGGCTCAGTTTAGCCAGCAGATCCAGGCTCAGCTCCATGTTCGCCGGGCAGATCAGTTCGCCGGTCGCTTCGTCGATGTAGTCTTTAGAAGCAACTTTACCCGCGATGTACTCAACCGGAACTTCGATATGTTTGATATCGTCTTTTTCCAGCTGGCGAATATGGCGCGCGGTAATACGACGGCCTTTCTCAACGTACACTTTACCGTTGGCTTCGATATCGAAGGAGGCGGTTTCACCGCGCAGACGCTCCGGTACCAGCTCCATCTGCAGCTTGTTATCGCGAATTTCAAAGACCACTTTCTCGAAGAACAGGTCAAGGATCTGCTCAGTGGTGTAATTCAGCGCGCGCAGAATGATGGTTGCAGGCAGTTTACGACGACGGTCGATACGAACGAACAGGTTGTCTTTCGGGTCGAATTCGAAGTCCAGCCAGGAACCACGGTAAGGGATGATACGTGCGTTATACAGGACCTTACCGGAAGAGTGAGTCTTACCTTTGTCACTGTCAAAGAAGACGCCCGGGCTACGGTGCAGCTGAGAAACGATAACACGCTCGGTACCGTTGATAACGAAGGTACCGTTGTCGGTCATGAGCGGGATTTCGCCCATGTAGACTTCTTGTTCTTTAATGTCTTTAACGGTGCCTTCCGGCGCTTCGCGCTCGTAGATCACCAGACGCAGTTTTACGCGCAGCGGTGCGGAATACGTCACGCCACGGATCTGACATTCTTTAACATCAAAAACAGGTTCGCCCAGACGGTAGCTGACGTACTGCAGCTCTGAATTACCGCTGTAGCTCTGAATCGGGAATACGGAACGGAAGGCTGCTTCCAGACCATACTGCCCTTCAGGATCTTGCTCGATAAACTTCTGGAACGAGTCAAGCTGGATAGAAAGGAGATAAGGCACATCCAGAACTTGTGGACGTTTACCAAAATCCTTACGAATACGTTTTTTCTCGGTATAGGAGTAAACCATAGGGTTCCTCAGCTCGCTGACAAGTCGACCCATCTGCCCGGAAAGGGCAGTTTTTTATGCAACACTATTTTGTTGACCGGAAAATGGAACACTTTCCGCAATGCCTGTTGCTATCACGCTTAAACCATTTCATTGCGATTTACACAGCCCAGGAACCCTAACCTGTCGCAGTATATTAAGTCGTCGATAGAAACAAGCATTGTGAGGCAAACCAGCAGTCAAACAGTGTGAAATGCTACTGGCGCCTTACAGCGCAAAAAGGCTGGTGACTAAAAAGTCACCAGCCTCAGCCTAATTTCTCAGGCTGCAACCGGAAGGGTTGGCTTATTTAACTTCAACTTCAGCGCCAGCTTCTTCCAGAGATTTTTTCAGAGCTTCAGCGTCGTCTTTGCTGATGCCTTCTTTCAGTGCAGCCGGTGCAGATTCTACCAGGTCTTTAGCTTCTTTCAGACCCAGGCCAGTCGCGCCACGTACTGCTTTGATAACAGCAACTTTGTTAGCGCCAGCAGCTTTCAGAATTACGTCGAATTCAGTTTTTTCTTCAGCAGCTTCAGCCGGGCCAGCAGCTACAGCTACAGCAGCAGCAGCGGAAACACCGAATTTTTCTTCCATTGCAGAGATCAGCTCAACAACGTCCATTACGGACATAGCGGATACTGCTTCAATGATTTGATCTTTAGTGATAGACATTTAAATTGTTCCTGAATATCAGAATAAGTTTATACGTAAGCGAGTGCTTTACAAAGATAACTGCGATTAAGCAGCTTCTTTCGCATCGCGTACAGCAGCCAGAGTACGAACCAGTTTGCCAGCCGAAGCTTCTTTCATGGTTGCCATCAGGCGTGCAATTGCTTCTTCGTAGGTCGGCAGAGTTGCCAGGCGGTCGATTTGCGACGCCGGGATCAGCTCACCTTCAAAGGCAGCGGCTTTGACCTCAAATTTTGCATTCGCTTTCGCGAACTCTTTGAACAGACGAGCAGCAGCGCCCGGGTGTTCCATAGAGTATGCAATCAGGGTCGGACCAACAAACGTGTCTTTCAGGCACTCGAACGGAGTACCTTCAACGACGCGGCGCAGCAGGGTGTTACGAACAACACGCATGTAAACGCCAGCTTCACGACCTGCTTTACGCAGTTCAGTCATTTTATCTACAGTTACGCCACGGGAATCCGCAACTACTGCAGACAGCGCGCCTTTGGCTACTTCGCTGACTTCAGCAACAATCGCTTGTTTGTCTTGAAGATTTAAAGCCATTAGCTTTGCTCCTGGATGTTTGCCAGAGCTTATGCTCTGGAACTCACTTCACTCTATTCAACGAATAGAGCGTCTTAATACGGTGAGCAGAAACAAGCCAGAGTATCCAAAAAATAATCTTAGCGTTCTGTCACCGTCTACGCAGGGGATTAAGTTTCTTACGAAACACCTGCGGTCTTCGACGGAGGCCTGGATAGGCCAGGCTCCAACGAACAAATCTGTTAGCCGCTAACTTTCGTTAGCAAACGTGGGGGTAAGATTGTAGACAAAATCACCGCCCACGTAAAGGCATTAGTTTGCAGAAGCGTTCAGGCCAGCCTGATCTACTGCAACACCTGCACCCATGGTGGTGGAGATGCTAACTTTCTTGATGTACACGCCTTTAGCCTGAGTCGGTTTTGCTTTTTTCAGCGCAACCAGCAGAGCTTCCAGGTTTTCTTTCAGTTTGTCAGCGTCAAAGTCCACTTTACCGATGGTGGTGTGGATGATGCCGTTTTTGTCGTTACGATAACGAACCTGACCTGCTTTAGCATTCTTAACCGCTTCAGCAACGTTAGGAGTTACAGTACCAACTTTCGGGTTTGGCATCAGGCCGCGCGGGCCCAGAACCTGGCCCAGCTGGCCAACAACGCGCATTGCATCCGGGGAAGCAATAACAACGTCAAAGTTCATTTCGCCTTTCTTGATCTGGTCAGCCAGATCTTCCATACCTACCAGCTCGGCGCCTGCAGCTTTAGCAGCTTCAGCGTTCGGGCCCTGTGCAAATACGGCAACGCGAACAGAACGGCCAGTACCGTGCGGCAGTACAGTTGCACCACGTACGTTCTGGTCAGATTTACGAGCATCGATGCCCAGGTTTACAGCAACGTCAACGCTTTCAACGAACTTAGCGGTCGCCAGTTCTTTCAGCAGAGAGATGGCTTCGTTGATGTCATACTGTTTAGTTGCATCAACTTTCTCACGAATCACGGACATGCGCTTGGTCAGTTTAGCCATTTCTTAGTCCTCCACTACCAGGCCCATGGAACGTGCAGTACCTTCGATGGAGCGAGTCATCGCTTCAATGTCGGCACCAGTCATGTCGGCAGCTTTGGTCTGCGCGATTTCCTGCAGCTGAGCGCGGGAAATTTTACCAACTTTATCTTTGTTCGGCTTACCAGAGCCGGACTTGATACCAGCCGCTTTTTTCAGCAGAACTGCTGCCGGCGGAGTTTTGGTAACGAAAGTGAAAGAACGGTCAGCGTAAACGGTGATAACAACCGGGATTGGCAGACCTTTTTCCATGGATTCGGTTTTTGCGTTGAACGCTTTGCAGAATTCCATGATGTTAACGCCCTGCTGACCCAGTGCTGGACCAACCGGCGGACTCGGGTTTGCCATACCAGCTGCAACCTGCAGCTTGACGTAGGCTTGTACTTTCTTAGCCATTCTTAAATCCTCGAATTGGGTATTAACGCTTCAGAGAAGCTCCCCGTGATTAAACATCGTTTTACGGGCCAGGCCCATAAAAACAAAAGGCGCGAAATTGTATTCCAATTTCGCGCCCTATGCAACGATTAAATCGCTGCTTTTTTGATCGCCGGCTTACGCCTTCTCAACCTGGCCGAAGTCCAGTTCTACCGGAGTCGCACGACCGAAGATAGAAACGGAAACTTTCAGGCGGGACTTCTCGTAGTCCACTTCTTCAACAACGCCGTTAAAGTCAGCAAACGGACCATCGTTGACGCGAACCATTTCGCCCGGCTCAAACAGCGTTTTCGGACGCGGCTTATCGCCAACCTGCTGCAGACGGTTCATGATGGCATCGACTTCTTTGTCGCTGATCGGCGCCGGACGGTCGGAAGTACCGCCGATGAAGCCCATCACGCGCGGGACGCTGCGCACCAGGTGCCAGCTCGCGTCGTTCATGACCATCTGAACCAGAACGTAGCCTGGGAAGAATTTGCGTTCGCTTTTGCGACGCTGGCCGCCACGGATTTCAACCACTTCTTCGGTCGGAACCATGACTTCGCCAAACAACTCTTCCATGTTGTGTAATTTGATATGTTCACGCAGCGACGTAGCTACGCGACCTTCAAAACCGGAAAACGCCTGAACGACGTACCAGCGCTTTTTAGGAGCTTCAGACATCTCAGAACCTCAGGCCAGTGATAAAGGATACCAGGCGAACCAGAATACCATCCAGTCCCCACAGGATCAGTGACATTACTGCAGTTACGGCAGCAACAATCAGCGTGGTGTGCAGCGTTTCCTGGCGGGTCGGCCAGATCACTTTGCGGACTTCGGTTCTCGCTTCGCGGGCGAAAGCGACTGTCGCCTTACCTTTTGTCGTTAACAGAGCGACACCACCGGCAGCAGCGATAAGAATCACCACAGCCAGCGCACGGATCGCCAGCATAATGTCGCGATAAAGGAAGTTGCCTACGATGGCTACAATCAGCAGCACGGCAACGATAACCCACTTCAACGCTTCCAGGCCGCGCCCGCTCCCTTGAGCTTCGGTATTCGCACTCATAAACCAACCTGTCACAAGAATTCAGACAAACATCTTCGCCCCGCATTAAATGCGAGGCGACCAAACCGAAATGCTCTGCTGCGTTTCGGACTTTACGCCCTCTTCAGAGCCTGTCTCAGCAATGATTATGACAAAAAAAATCACTGATGAGCCAGGTTCTGGTGTGAAAGCGTGCAAAAAGGGCATCAAATGATGCCCTTTTATTGCGCATTGCGTCAAATGTTATCAGCGATTAGCCGAGAACTTTAGCAACCACGCCCGCGCCAACGGTACGGCCGCCTTCACGGATTGCGAAACGCAGACCATCGTCCATCGCGATCGGGTGGATCAGGGTAACAACCATTTTGATGTTGTCGCCCGGCATTACCATCTCTACGCCTTCCGGCAGTTCGATGGTACCAGTCACGTCAGTAGTACGGAAGTAGAACTGCGGACGGTAGCCTTTGAAGAACGGAGTATGACGGCCGCCTTCGTCTTTGGACAGGATGTACACTTCAGATTCGAACTTGGTGTGCGGCTTGATGCTGCCCGGCTTAGCCAGTACCTGACCACGTTCGATTTCTTCACGTTTGATACCACGCAGCAGAACGCCTACGTTCTCACCAGCACGGCCTTCGTCCAGCAGTTTGCGGAACATTTCAACGCCAGTACAGGTGGTTTTCGC
>NZ_JBEAII010000013.1:0-26136 GCF_040064515.1 Klebsiella sp. CN_Kp104
ACGATGGTCTGCGTTTCGCAATCCGTGAAGGCGGCCGTACCGTTGGCGCGGGCGTTGTAGCTAAAGTTCTGGGCTAATTCGTTAGCTTTGAATTAAAAAGGGCGCTTCGGCGCCCTTTTTGCTGTCTATGATTTGGTGATAAGCCGCGATGGTATAAATATTCATAAAGTGCGCCGCCAGGGATAATTAATAAACAGTCTATTGTAATCATAACTATTCTCATTTAAACTTTGTGCATAAATTGAACGGGAGTTTATATGTACGTTTGTTTGTGCAATGGCGTAAGCGATAAAAAAATCCGTCAGGTTGTGCGTCAATTTCAACCGCAATCTTTTCAACAATTACGCAAGTTTATTCCCGTTGGAAATCAATGCGGTAAGTGCGTCCGCGCGGCACGTGAAGTGATGGAAGATGAATTAACCAGCATGCCGGAATTCAAAGAAATCGCCTGATCGCGACTCTTCTCTTTTTGACATCCTTATAGCCCGGACTACGCTTCAATAAGTGGAAGCGGAGGGACTTTATAATGAAAGGTGATGTCAAAATCATAAGTTATCTCAATAAATTATTGGGAAACGAACTGGTTGCTATTAACCAGTATTTTCTTCATGCAAGAATGTTCAAGAACTGGGGCCTGATGCGCCTCAACGATATTGAATATCATGAATCTATCGATGAGATGAAACACGCCGATAAGTACATCGAGCGTATTTTGTTTCTTGAAGGGCTGCCTAACCTGCAGGATCTCGGTAAACTTGGCATCGGTGAGGATGTTGAAGAGATGTTGCAGTCTGACTTAAGGTTGGAACTGGAAGGCGCGCAAAACCTGCGCGAGGCAATCGCCTATGCCGACAGCGTTCATGATTATGTCAGTCGCGATATGATGATTGAAATCCTTGCCGATGAAGAAGGCCATATTGACTGGCTGGAAACAGAGCTAGATTTAATTGGTAAAATCGGTCTGCAAAATTACCTTCAATCGCAGATCAAAGTGTCAGACTAGCGAACGTCTGCCACCCGCACCAAAAACCCGCTGCAGTCAGAAATGGCCCAAACGGCAGCGGGTTGTTCAAATCCCATCGTTGTTGCCTCCTCCTCCTGAGCAGCGCCAATGTCACCCATGTCATCCCGGCAAACAGAGAGGCGACCAATACCAACTGCGGCAACCTTTGCCAGCCGTGCCAGGCGCCGAGGGCGGCAAGGTATTTAACGTCGCCGTAACCTAGTCCCTCATATCCGCGAAGCCCGCGATATAGCCAATAGAGCAGGGCAAAAAAAAGATAGCCGGCAATTGCCCCCCAGACGGCATCTTCTAACCGCTGCGGCGCCAGACACAGGTAAAAAACAAGACCGCTCCACAGCAGGGGGCAGGTGAGTCTGTCGGGAAGAAGACCGTGAAGCAGGTCCTGACGGCACAGCGCAAGGGTTAATCCACAGTAGCAAAGTAAGAAGGGGAGGACGGTGAGCATGGAGCACTCCTGTTCGGGGATAATGCGCTCACTTTGCTTATCGTCGCGCCTTTGCGCAAAGCGCGTTTGTGTAAGATGGATGGCTGCTTCCTGACTTATTTATCGTGTTATTGCATTGCCGAACGCCTGGGCGAGAAGACGCGCAAATTGTGGTGATGATTTTCTAATCAGCACTTGCGTCGCGCCTGAATTTGCGTATAATGCGCGGGCCTGTCAAAATTGACGGCCGGTTCGATATGAGCCCTGGTAGCGCAGTTTGCTACCTAACAATGTTCCCAATCGGGGAACTCTGTAAGAACGGTTACACTCTCCCATCAATCGTAATGGGTATGAGGAGTAATCATTTCGTCTATAAAATAATTGGAGCTCTGGTCTCATGCAGAACCAAAGAATCCGTATCCGCCTTAAAGCGTTTGATCATCGTCTGATCGATCAATCAACCGCGGAAATCGTCGAGACTGCTAAGCGCACTGGTGCGCAAGTCCGTGGTCCGATCCCGCTGCCGACCCGCAAAGAGCGTTTCACCGTTCTGATCTCTCCGCACGTCAACAAAGATGCGCGTGATCAGTACGAGATTCGTACTCACAAGCGTCTGGTTGACATCGTTGAGCCAACTGAAAAAACCGTTGATGCTCTGATGCGTCTGGACCTGGCTGCCGGTGTAGACGTGCAGATCAGCCTGGGTTAATCAGGTCATCGAGCGATTGAGAGGTTGATACAATGATTGGTTTAGTCGGTAAAAAAGTGGGTATGACCCGCATCTTCACTGAAGATGGCGTCTCTATCCCAGTAACCGTTATCGAAGTTGAAGCAAACCGCGTTACTCAGGTCAAAGATCTGGCTAACGATGGCTATCGCGCTATTCAGGTTACCACTGGTGCTAAAAAAGCTAACCGTGTAACTAAGCCGGAAGCTGGTCACTTTGCTAAAGCTGGCGTAGAAGCTGGCCGCGGCCTGTGGGAGTTCCGTCTGGCAGATGGTGAAGAATACACCGTTGGTCAGAACATTAGCGTTGAACTGTTTGCTGACGTTAAAAAAGTTGACGTAACCGGTACCTCTAAAGGTAAAGGTTTCGCTGGTACCGTTAAGCGCTGGAACTTCCGTACCCAGGACGCTACCCACGGTAACTCCTTGTCTCACCGCGTTCCGGGTTCTATCGGTCAGAACCAGACTCCGGGCAAAGTGTTCAAAGGCAAGAAAATGGCAGGTCAGCTGGGCAACGAACGCGTTACTGTTCAGAGCCTGGACGTAGTACGTGTTGACGCTGAGCGCAACCTGCTGCTGGTTAAAGGTGGTGTTCCGGGTGCAACCGGCTGCGACCTGATCGTTAAACCAGCTGTGAAGGCGTAAGGGGATAGCAATGGAATTAGTATTGAAAGACGCGCAGAGCGCGCTGACTGTTTCCGAAACTACCTTCGGTCGTGATTTCAACGAAGCGCTGGTTCACCAGGTTGTTGTTGCTTATGCAGCTGGTGCGCGTCAGGGTACTCGTGCTCAGAAGACTCGTGCTGAAGTAACTGGTTCAGGCAAAAAGCCATGGCGCCAGAAAGGTACCGGCCGTGCGCGTTCAGGTTCTATCAAGAGCCCGATCTGGCGTTCCGGTGGCGTAACCTTCGCTGCTCGTCCGCAGGACCACAGTCAAAAAGTTAACAAGAAGATGTACCGCGGCGCGCTGAAAAGCATTCTGTCCGAACTGGTACGTCAGGATCGTCTGATCGTTGTCGAGAAGTTCTCTGTAGAAGCGCCTAAAACTAAGCTGCTGGCTCAGAAACTGAAAGACATGGCTCTGGAAGATGTGCTGATCATCACCGGTGAGCTGGACGAGAACCTGTTCCTGGCCGCACGTAACCTGCACAAGGTTGACGTACGCGATGCGACTGGTATCGACCCGGTTAGCCTGATCGCCTTCGACAAAGTCGTAATGACTGCTGATGCTGTTAAGCAAGTTGAGGAGATGCTGGCATGATTCGTGAAGAACGTCTGCTGAAGGTGCTGCGCGCACCGCACGTTTCTGAAAAAGCGTCTACTGCGATGGAAAAAACCAACACCATCGTTCTCAAAGTTGCTAAAGACGCGACCAAAGCAGAAATCAAAGCTGCTGTGCAGAAACTGTTTGAAGTCGAAGTCGAAGTCGTTAACACCCTGGTAGTTAAAGGGAAAGTTAAACGTCACGGACAGCGTATCGGTCGTCGTAGCGACTGGAAAAAAGCTTACGTCACCCTGAAGGAAGGCCAGAATCTGGACTTCGTCGGCGGCGCTGAGTAAGTCGGAGGAGTAATACAATGGCAGTTGTTAAATGTAAACCGACATCTCCGGGTCGTCGCCACGTTGTTAAAGTGGTCAACCCAGAGCTGCACAAGGGCAAACCTTTTGCTCCGCTGGTTGAAAAAAACAGCAAATCCGGCGGTCGTAACAACAATGGCCGTATCACCACTCGTCATATCGGTGGTGGTCACAAGCAGGCTTACCGTATTGTTGACTTCAAACGCAACAAAGATGGTATCCCGGCAGTTGTTGAACGTCTTGAGTACGATCCGAACCGTTCCGCGAACATCGCGCTGGTTCTGTACAAAGACGGTGAGCGCCGTTACATTCTGGCCCCGAAAGGCCTGAAAGCTGGCGACCAGATTCAGTCTGGCGTTGATGCTGCAATCAAAGCAGGCAACACCCTGCCGATGCGCAATATCCCGGTTGGTTCTACCGTTCATAACGTAGAAATGAAACCAGGTAAAGGCGGTCAGCTGGCTCGTTCCGCTGGTACTTACGTTCAGATCGTTGCTCGTGACGGTGCTTATGTCACCCTGCGTCTGCGTTCTGGTGAAATGCGTAAAGTCGAAGCAGACTGCCGCGCTACTCTGGGCGAAGTTGGCAATGCTGAGCATATGCTGCGCGTTCTGGGTAAAGCAGGTGCTGCACGCTGGCGTGGTGTTCGTCCTACCGTTCGCGGTACTGCGATGAACCCAGTCGATCACCCACATGGTGGTGGTGAAGGTCGTAACTTTGGTAAGCACCCGGTATCCCCGTGGGGCCTGCAGACCAAAGGTAAGAAGACCCGCAGCAACAAGCGTACTGATAAATTCATCGTACGTCGCCGTAGCAAATAATTTTAGAGGATAAGCCATGCCACGTTCTCTCAAGAAAGGTCCTTTTATTGACCTGCACTTGCTGAAGAAGGTAGAGAAAGCGGTGGAAAGCGGAGACAAGAAGCCCCTGCGCACTTGGTCCCGTCGTTCAACGATCTTTCCTAACATGATCGGTTTGACCATCGCTGTCCATAATGGTCGTCAGCACGTTCCAGTCTTTGTTTCCGACGAAATGGTTGGTCACAAACTGGGTGAATTCGCACCGACTCGTACTTATCGCGGCCACGCTGCTGATAAAAAAGCGAAGAAGAAATAAGGTAGGAGGAAGAGATGGAAACTTTAGCTCAACATCGCCATGCTCGTTCTTCTGCTCAGAAGGTTCGCCTTGTAGCTGACCTGATTCGCGGTAAGAAAGTGTCGCAGGCCCTGGATATTCTGACCTACACCAACAAAAAAGCTGCTGTACTGGTCAAGAAGGTACTGGAATCTGCCATTGCTAACGCTGAACACAACGATGGCGCTGACATTGATGATCTGAAAGTTGCGAAAATTTTCGTAGACGAAGGCCCGAGCATGAAGCGCATTATGCCGCGTGCTAAAGGTCGTGCAGATCGCATCCTGAAGCGCACCAGCCACATCACTGTGGTTGTGTCCGATCGCTGAGACTCTGGAGACTAGCAATGGGTCAGAAAGTACATCCTAATGGTATTCGCCTGGGTATTGTCAAACCATGGAACTCTACCTGGTTCGCGAACACCAAAGAATTCGCTGACAACCTGGACAGCGATTTTAAAGTACGTCAGTTCTTAACTAAAGAGCTGGCTAAAGCGTCTGTATCTCGCATCGTTATCGAGCGTCCGGCTAAGAGCATCCGTGTGACCATTCACACTGCTCGCCCGGGTATCGTTATCGGTAAGAAAGGCGAAGACGTAGAAAAACTGCGCAAGGTCGTAGCGGATATCGCTGGCGTTCCTGCACAGATCAATATTGCCGAAGTTCGTAAGCCTGAACTGGACGCTAAATTGGTTGCTGACAGCATCACTTCTCAGCTGGAACGTCGCGTTATGTTCCGTCGTGCTATGAAGCGTGCTGTACAGAACGCAATGCGTCTGGGCGCTAAAGGTATCAAAGTTGAAGTTAGCGGCCGTCTGGGCGGCGCGGAAATCGCACGTACCGAATGGTACCGTGAAGGTCGCGTACCGCTGCACACTCTGCGTGCTGACATCGACTACAACACCTCTGAAGCGCACACCACTTACGGTGTAATCGGCGTTAAGGTATGGATCTTCAAAGGTGAGATCCTGGGTGGTATGGCTGCTGTTGAACAACCGGAACCGGCTGCTCAACCTAAAAAGCAGCAGCGTAAAGGCCGTAAATAAGGAGCGTCGCTGATGTTACAACCAAAGCGTACAAAATTCCGTAAAGTGCACAAAGGCCGCAACCGTGGTCTGGCGCAGGGTACGGATGTTAGCTTCGGCACTTTCGGTCTGAAAGCTGTTGGCCGTGGTCGTCTGACTGCACGTCAGATCGAAGCAGCACGTCGTGCTATGACCCGTGCAGTTAAGCGTCAAGGTAAGATCTGGATCCGTGTATTCCCGGACAAACCGATCACCGAGAAGCCGCTGGAAGTTCGTATGGGTAAAGGTAAAGGTAACGTGGAGTACTGGGTTGCCTTGATTCAGCCGGGTAAAGTCCTTTATGAAATGGACGGCGTACCGGAAGAGCTGGCCCGTGAAGCATTCGGCCTGGCAGCAGCGAAACTGCCGATCAAAACCACCTTTGTAACTAAGACGGTGATGTAATGAAAGCAAAAGAGCTGCGTGAAAAAAGCGTTGAAGAGCTGAACGCTGAGCTGCTGAACCTGCTGCGTGAGCAGTTCAACCTGCGTATGCAGGCTGCAAGTGGCCAGCTGCAACAGACTCATCTGCTGAAGCAAGTGCGTCGTGATGTTGCACGCGTTAAGACTTTACTGACTCAGAAGGCGGGTGCGTAATGACCGATAAAATCCGTACTCTGCAAGGTCGCGTAGTTAGCGACAAAATGGAGAAATCCATTGTTGTTGCTATCGAACGTTTTGTGAAACACCCGATCTACGGTAAATTCATCAAACGTACGACCAAACTGCACGTACATGACGAGAACAACGAATGTGGTATCGGCGACAAGGTTGAAATCCGTGAATGCCGTCCACTGTCCAAGACTAAGTCCTGGACGCTGGTTCGCGTTGTAGAGAAAGCGGTTCTGTAATAGAGTACGCATTCTCAATACGAATAAACGGCTCAGCGATGGGCCGTTTATTTTTTCTACCCATATTGCAGAAGCGGTGTTATAATGCCGCGCCCTCGATATGGGGCTTTTTAACGACCCAGCTTTTGGGTCCCAGTAGTAGTTGACATTAGCGGAGCACTAAAATGATCCAAGAACAGACTATGCTGAACGTCGCCGACAACTCCGGTGCACGTCGCGTAATGTGTATCAAGGTTCTGGGTGGCTCGCACCGTCGCTACGCAGGCGTAGGCGACATCATCAAGATCACCATCAAAGAAGCAATTCCGCGTGGTAAGGTCAAGAAAGGTGATGTGCTGAAGGCGGTAGTGGTGCGCACCAAGAAGGGTGTTCGTCGCCCGGACGGTTCTGTCATTCGCTTCGATGGTAATGCATGCGTTATTTTAAACAATAACAGCGAGCAACCTATCGGTACGCGTATTTTTGGGCCGGTAACTCGTGAACTTCGTAACGAGAAGTTCATGAAAATTATCTCTCTGGCACCAGAAGTACTCTAAGGAGCGAATCATGGCAGCGAAAATCCGTCGTGATGACGAAGTTATCGTGTTAACCGGTAAAGATAAAGGTAAACGCGGTAAAGTTAAAAATGTCCTGTCTTCCGGCAAGGTCATTGTTGAAGGTATCAACCTGGTTAAGAAACATCAGAAGCCGGTTCCGGCCCTGAACCAACCAGGCGGCATCGTAGAGAAAGAAGCAGCTATTCAAGTCTCTAACCTTGCTATCTTCAACGCGGCAACCGGCAAGGCTGACCGTGTAGGCTTTAGATTCGAAGACGGCAAAAAAGTCCGTTTCTTCAAATCTAATAGCGAAACTATCAAGTAATTTGGAGTAGTACGATGGCGAAACTGCATGATTACTACAAAGACGAAGTAGTCGCTAAACTCATGACTGAGTTTAACTACAATTCTGTCATGCAAGTCCCTCGGGTCGAGAAGATCACCCTGAACATGGGTGTTGGTGAAGCGATCGCTGACAAGAAACTGCTGGATAACGCAGCAGCTGACCTGACAGCAATCTCCGGTCAAAAACCGCTGATCACCAAAGCACGCAAATCAGTTGCAGGCTTCAAAATCCGTCAGGGCTATCCGATCGGCTGTAAAGTAACTCTGCGCGGCGAGCGCATGTGGGAGTTCTTTGAGCGCCTGATCACTATTGCTGTACCGCGTATCCGTGACTTCCGTGGCTTGTCCGCTAAGTCTTTCGACGGTCGTGGTAACTACAGCATGGGTGTCCGTGAGCAGATCATCTTCCCAGAAATCGACTACGATAAAGTCGACCGCGTTCGTGGTTTGGATATTACCATTACCACTACTGCGAAATCTGATGAAGAAGGCCGCGCTCTGCTGGCTGCCTTTGACTTCCCGTTCCGCAAGTAAGGTAGGGTTACTTAATGGCTAAGCAATCAATGAAAGCACGCGAAGTAAAGCGCGTGGCTTTAGCTGATAAATTCTTCGCTAAACGCGCTGAACTGAAAGCTATCATCTCTGATGTGAACGCAACCGACGAAGATCGTTGGAACGCTGTTCTCAAGCTGCAGACTCTGCCGCGTGATTCCAGCCCGTCTCGTCAGCGTAATCGCTGCCGTCAAACAGGTCGTCCGCATGGTTTCCTGCGGAAGTTCGGGTTGAGCCGTATTAAGGTCCGTGAAGCCGCTATGCGCGGTGAAATCCCGGGTCTGAAAAAGGCTAGCTGGTAATTGTCACCAATTGAATCACGGGAGTAAAGACAGATGAGCATGCAAGATCCGATCGCGGATATGCTGACCCGTATCCGTAACGGTCAGGCCGCGAATAAAGCTGCGGTCACCATGCCTTCCTCCAAGCTGAAAGTGGCAATTGCCAACGTGCTGAAGGAAGAAGGCTTTATTGAAGATTTTAAAGTTGAAGGCGACATCAAGCCGGAACTGGAACTGACTCTTAAGTATTTCCAGGGTAAAGCTGTTGTAGAAAGCATTCAGCGTGTCAGCCGCCCAGGTCTGCGCATCTACAAACGTAAAGATGAGCTGCCGAAAGTTATGGCGGGTCTGGGTATCGCAGTTGTTTCTACCTCTAAAGGTGTTATGACTGATCGTGCAGCGCGCCAAGCTGGTCTTGGTGGCGAAATTATCTGCTACGTAGCCTAATCGGAGGAAAAAATGTCTCGTGTTGCTAAAGCACCGGTCGTTGTTCCTGCCGGCGTTGACGTTAAAGTCAACGGTCAGGTTATTACGATCAAAGGTAAAAATGGCGAGCTGACTCGTACTCTCAACGATGCTGTTGAAGTTAAACATGCAGATAATGCACTGACCTTCGGTCCGCGTGATGGTTACGTAGACGGATGGGCTCAGGCTGGTACCGCGCGTGCCCTGCTGAACTCAATGGTTATCGGTGTTACCGAAGGCTTCACTAAAAAGCTTCAGCTGGTTGGTGTAGGCTATCGTGCAGCGGTCAAAGGGGATGTAGTAAACCTGGCTTTAGGTTTCTCTCATCCTGTTGAGCATAAACTGCCGGCCGGTATCACTGCAGAATGTCCGACTCAAACTGAAATCGTGCTGAAAGGCGCTGATAAGCAGGTGATCGGTCAGGTTGCAGCAGATCTGCGCGCCTACCGTCGTCCTGAGCCTTACAAAGGCAAGGGTGTTCGTTACGCCGACGAAGTCGTGCGTACCAAAGAGGCTAAGAAGAAGTAAGGTAACACTATGGATAAGAAATCTGCTCGTATCCGTCGTGCGACCCGCGCACGCCGCAAGCTCCAGGAGCTGGGTGCAACTCGCCTGGTGGTACATCGTACCCCGCGTCATATTTACGCACAGGTAATTGCTCCGAATGGTTCTGAAGTTCTGGTAGCTGCTTCTACTGTAGAAAAAGCTATCTCTGAACAACTGAAGTACACCGGTAACAAAGACGCGGCTGCAGCTGTGGGTAAAGCTGTTGCTGAACGCGCTCTGGAAAAAGGCATCAAAGATGTTTCCTTTGACCGTTCCGGGTTCCAATATCATGGTCGTGTCCAGGCACTGGCAGATGCTGCCCGTGAAGCTGGCCTTCAGTTCTAAGGTAGAGGTGTAAGATGGCTCACATCGAAAAACAAGCTGGCGAACTGCAGGAAAAGCTGATCGCGGTAAACCGCGTATCTAAAACCGTTAAAGGTGGTCGTATTTTCTCCTTCACAGCTCTGACTGTAGTTGGTGATGGTAACGGTCGCGTAGGTTTTGGTTACGGTAAAGCGCGTGAAGTTCCAGCAGCGATCCAGAAAGCGATGGAAAAAGCCCGTCGCAATATGATTAACGTCGCGCTGAATACTGGCACCCTGCAGCACCCGGTTAAGGGTACTCACACGGGTTCTCGTGTATTCATGCAGCCGGCTTCCGAAGGTACCGGTATCATCGCCGGTGGTGCAATGCGCGCCGTTCTGGAAGTCGCTGGGGTTCGTAACGTTCTGGCTAAAGCATATGGTTCCACCAACCCGATCAACGTGGTTCGTGCAACTATTGATGGCCTGGAAAATATGAAGTCTCCAGATATGGTCGCTGCCAAGCGTGGTAAATCCGTTGAAGAAATTCTGGGGAAATAAACCATGGCAAAGACTATTAAAATTACTCAAACCCGCAGTGCAATCGGTCGTTTGCCGAAACACAAGGCAACGCTGCTTGGCCTGGGTCTGCGTCGTATTGGTCACACCGTAGAGCGCGAGGATACTCCTGCTGTTCGTGGTATGGTCAACGCGGTTTCCTTCATGGTTAAAGTTGAGGAGTAAGAGATGCGTTTAAATACTCTGTCTCCGGCCGAAGGCTCCAAAAAGGCGGGTAAACGCCTGGGTCGTGGTATCGGTTCTGGCCTCGGTAAAACCGGTGGTCGTGGTCACAAAGGTCAGAACTCTCGTTCTGGCGGTGGCGTACGTCGCGGTTTCGAGGGTGGTCAGATGCCACTGTACCGTCGTCTGCCGAAATTCGGCTTCACTTCTCGTAAAGCAATGATCACTGCAGAAGTTCGTCTGTCTGATCTGGCTCACGTAGAAGGCGATGTGGTAGACCTGAACACGCTGAAAGCGGCTAACATTATCGGTATCCAGATCGAGTTCGCGAAAGTGATCCTGTCTGGTGAGGTAACTCGTCCGGTAACTGTTCGTGGCCTGCGCGTGACTAAAGGCGCTCGTGCTGCTATCGAAGCTGCTGGCGGTAAAATTGAGGAATAAGTAGCAGATGGCTAAACAACCGGGATTAGATTTTCAAAGTGCCAAAGGTGGAATTGGCGAACTGAAACGCAGACTTCTGTTTGTTATCGGTGCGCTGATTGTGTTCCGTATTGGCTCTTTTATTCCGATCCCTGGTATTGATGCCACTGTACTTGCCAAACTGCTTGAGCAACAGCGAGGCACCATCATTGAAATGTTTAACATGTTCTCTGGTGGTGCTCTCAGCCGTGCTTCTATCTTTGCTCTGGGGATCATGCCGTATATTTCGGCGTCGATCATTGTCCAGCTGCTGACCGTTGTTTATCAACCGCTGGCAGAACTGAAGAAAGAAGGGGAGTCTGGTCGTCGTAAGATCAGCCAGTACACCCGCTACGGTACTCTGGTGCTGGCTATATTCCAGTCGATCGGTATTGCTACCGGTCTACCGAATATGCCTGGTATGCAGGGCCTGGTGATTAATCCGGGCTTTGCATTCTATTTCACCGCTGTTGTTAGTCTGGTCACAGGGACTATGTTCCTGATGTGGCTCGGCGAACAGATCACCGAACGCGGTATCGGAAACGGTATCTCGATCCTGATCTTCGCCGGGATCGTTGCGGGACTCCCGCCGGCCATCGCCCATACTATCGAGCAAGCGCGTCAAGGCGACCTGCACTTCCTCCTGTTGCTGTTGGTTGCAGTATTAGTATTTGCAGTGACCTTCTTCGTTGTATTCGTTGAACGTGGTCAACGCCGCATTGTGGTAAACTACGCTAAGCGTCAACAGGGTCGTCGTGTCTATGCTGCACAGAGCACACATTTACCGCTGAAAGTGAATATGGCGGGGGTAATCCCGGCAATCTTCGCTTCCAGTATTATTCTGTTCCCGGCGACCATCACGTCATGGTTCGGGGGCGGTACTGGTTGGAACTGGCTGACAACAATTTCGCTGTATTTGCAGCCTGGGCAACCGCTTTATGTGTTACTCTATGCGTCTGCAATCATCTTCTTCTGTTTCTTCTACACGGCGTTGGTTTTCAACCCGCGTGAAACAGCAGATAACCTGAAGAAGTCCGGTGCATTTGTACCAGGAATTCGTCCGGGAGAACAAACGGCGAAGTATATCGATAAAGTAATGACCCGCCTGACTCTGGTCGGTGCGTTGTATATCACTTTTATCTGCCTGATCCCGGAGTTCATGCGTGATGCAATGAAAGTGCCGTTCTACTTCGGTGGAACCTCGCTGCTTATTGTTGTCGTCGTGATTATGGACTTTATGGCTCAAGTGCAAACTCTGATGATGTCTAGTCAGTATGAGTCTGCATTGAAGAAGGCGAACCTGAAAGGCTACGGCCGCTAACTGGTCGCCCGAGAAGTTACGGAGAGTAAAAATGAAAGTTCGTGCTTCCGTCAAGAAATTATGCCGTAACTGCAAAATCGTTAAGCGTGATGGTGTCATCCGTGTGATTTGCAGTGCCGAGCCAAAGCATAAACAGCGCCAAGGCTGATTTATTCGCATATTTTTCTTGCAAAGTTGGGTTGAGCTGGCTAGATTAGCCAGCCAATCTTTTGTATGTCTGTACGTTTCCATTTGAGTATCCTGAAAACGGGCTTTTCAGCATGGTACGTACATATTAAATAGTAGGAGTGCATAGTGGCCCGTATAGCAGGCATTAACATTCCTGATCAGAAACATACCGTAATTGCTTTAACTGCAATTTTTGGTATCGGCAAGACCCGCTCTAAAGCCATCTGCGCTGAAACGGGTATCGCTGAAAATGTTAAGATCAGTGAGCTGTCTGAAGAACAGATTGATTCTCTGCGTGAAGCAGTAGGTAAATTTGTCGTTGAAGGTGATCTGCGCCGTGAAATCACCCTGAGCATCAAGCGTCTGATGGACCTTGGTTGCTACCGTGGTTTACGCCATCGTCGTGGTCTTCCGGTTCGCGGTCAGCGTACTAAGACCAACGCACGTACCCGTAAGGGTCCGCGTAAACCGATCAAGAAATAATCGGGGTGATTGAATAATGGCAAAGGCACCAGTTCGTGCACGTAAGCGTGTAAGAAAACAAGTCTCTGATGGCGTGGCTCATATCCATGCTTCTTTTAACAACACCATCGTTACCATCACTGATCGTCAGGGTAACGCGCTGGGTTGGGCAACAGCCGGTGGTTCCGGTTTCCGTGGTTCTCGCAAATCCACTCCGTTTGCAGCTCAGGTTGCAGCAGAGCGTTGCGCAGAAGCCGTAAAAGAATACGGCATCAAGAATCTGGAAGTTATGGTTAAAGGTCCGGGTCCAGGTCGCGAATCTACTATTCGTGCACTGAACGCCGCTGGTTTCCGCATCACTAATATTACTGATGTGACTCCGATCCCTCATAACGGTTGTCGTCCGCCGAAAAAACGTCGCGTATAACGCCTCGTTTCTAGGATTGTTGGAGAAAGAAAATGGCAAGATATTTGGGTCCTAAGCTCAAGCTGAGCCGTCGTGAGGGCACTGACTTATTCCTTAAGTCTGGCGTTCGCGCGATCGATACCAAGTGTAAAATTGAACAAGCTCCTGGCCAGCACGGTGCGCGTAAGCCGCGTCTGTCTGACTATGGTGTGCAGTTGCGTGAAAAGCAAAAAGTTCGCCGTATGTACGGTGTGCTGGAGCGTCAGTTCCGTAACTACTATAAAGAAGCAGCACGTCTGAAAGGCAACACCGGTGAAAACCTGTTGGCTCTGCTGGAAGGTCGTCTGGACAACGTTGTATACCGTATGGGCTTCGGCGCCACTCGTGCTGAAGCACGCCAGCTGGTTAGCCACAAGGCTATCATGGTAAACGGTCGTGTTGTTAACATCGCTTCTTATCAGGTAAAAGCGAATGACGTTGTTAGCATCCGTGAGAAAGCGAAAAAGCAATCTCGCGTGAAAGCCGCTCTGGAGCTGGCTGAGCAGCGTGAAAAGCCAACCTGGCTGGAAGTTGATGCTGGCAAGATGGAAGGTACGTTCAAGCGTCAGCCGGAGCGTTCTGATCTGTCTGCGGACATTAACGAACACCTGATCGTCGAGCTTTACTCCAAGTAAAGCTTAGTACCAAAGAGAGGACACAATGCAGGGTTCTGTGACAGAGTTTCTAAAACCGCGCCTGGTCGATATCGAGCAAGTGAGTTCGACGCACGCCAAGGTGACCCTTGAGCCTTTAGAGCGTGGCTTCGGCCATACTCTGGGTAACGCACTGCGCCGTATTCTGCTCTCATCGATGCCGGGTTGCGCGGTGACCGAGGTTGAGATTGATGGTGTACTGCACGAGTACAGCACCAAAGAAGGCGTTCAGGAAGACATCCTTGAAATCCTGCTCAACCTGAAAGGGCTGGCGGTGAGAGTTCAGGGTAAAGATGAAGTCATCCTTACTTTGAATAAATCTGGCATTGGCCCTGTGACTGCAGCCGACATTACCCACGACGGTGATGTCGAAATCGTCAAGCCGCAGCACGTGATCTGCCACCTGACCGATGAGAACGCATCTATTAGCATGCGCATCAAAGTTCAGCGCGGTCGCGGTTATGTGCCGGCTTCTGCCCGAATTCATTCGGAAGAAGATGAGCGCCCAATCGGCCGTCTGCTGGTCGACGCCTGCTACAGCCCTGTAGAGCGTATTGCCTACAATGTTGAAGCCGCGCGTGTTGAGCAGCGTACCGACCTGGACAAGCTGGTCATCGAGATGGAAACCAACGGCACAATCGATCCTGAAGAGGCGATTCGTCGTGCGGCAACCATTCTGGCTGAACAACTGGAAGCTTTCGTTGACTTACGTGATGTACGTCAGCCGGAAGTGAAAGAAGAGAAACCAGAGTTCGATCCGATCCTGCTGCGCCCTGTTGACGATCTGGAATTGACTGTCCGCTCTGCTAACTGCCTCAAGGCAGAAGCTATCCACTATATCGGTGATCTGGTACAGCGTACCGAGGTTGAGTTGCTGAAAACGCCGAACCTGGGTAAAAAATCTCTTACTGAGATTAAAGACGTGCTGGCTTCACGTGGTCTGTCTCTGGGCATGCGCCTGGAAAACTGGCCGCCGGCAAGCATTGCTGACGAGTAACCGGATCACAGGTTAAGGTTTTACTGAGAAGGATAAGGTCATGCGCCATCGTAAGAGTGGTCGTCAACTGAACCGCAACAGCAGCCATCGCCAGGCTATGTTCCGTAACATGGCAGGTTCGCTGGTTCGTCATGAGATCATCAAGACGACCCTGCCGAAAGCGAAAGAACTGCGTCGCGTAGTTGAGCCGCTGATTACTCTTGCCAAGACTGATAGCGTTGCTAATCGTCGTCTGGCATTCGCCCGCACTCGTGATAACGAGATCGTGGCAAAACTGTTTAACGAGCTGGGCCCGCGTTTCGCGAGCCGCGCCGGTGGTTACACTCGCATTCTGAAGTGTGGCTTCCGTGCAGGCGACAACGCGCCGATGGCATACATCGAGCTGGTTGATCGTGCTGAGCTGAAAGCAGAAGCTGCTGCAGAGTAATCTGTAGTAACGTAAAAAAACCCGCCCCGGCGGGTTTTTTTATATCTACCGCAATCCCACTTCACTACACTATCTGTACTCTTTTTGTTCATCCCTGGGAGCCGTATAATGTGGTTACTGGACCAGTGGGCAGAACGCCACATCCTCGACGCACAGTCTAAAGGCGAGTTTGATAATCTGACCGGCAGCGGCGAACCGCTGGCGCTGGATGATGATTCACACGTGCCCCCTGAACTGCGCGCCGGTTATCGCTTATTAAAAAATGCCGGCTGTTTGCCACCGGAGCTTGAGTTACGTAGAGATGCCATGGCGTTGAGCGACTTACTCAAGACCGTAGAGCATGATGATCCGCGGTATACTGAATTAAATCGTCGCTTGACTCTGTTTGAACTGAAATTACGTCAGGCGGGTATGAATACCGATTTTCTACGCGGTGATTATGCCGATAGACTGTGGCACAAAATTAACGAGGAGTAGCTATGTATCGGATTGGCGAACTGGCCAAACTGGCTGATGTCACCCCGGATACCATCCGCTATTACGAAAAGCAGCAAATGATGGATCACGATATTCGCACTGAAGGCGGTTTCCGCCTCTATTCGGATAACGATCTGCAGCGGCTGCGCTTTATCCGTTATGCCAGGCAATTAGGCTTCACTCTGGAGTCGATCCGCGAATTATTATCGATCCGCATCGATCCAGAACATCATACTTGTCAGGAGTCTAAAGGGATCGTCCAGGCCCGCCTGAGTGAAGTCGAAGCGCGTATCAAAGAACTTGAAACAATGCGGCGTTCTCTGCAGCGTCTGAATGATGCCTGCTGCGGCACGGCGCACAGTAGCGTTTACTGCTCTATTCTCGAAGCCTTAGAGCAAGGCGCCAGCGGTAGCCATGCCGGGCGTTGATTTTTTACGCGCGTGGATCTACACTCGCGCCGAATTCATACATTGACTGGAGTTACTATGAGTCGCTATCAGCATACCAAAGGGCAAATTAAAGATAATGCGATTGAGGCATTACTGCATGACCCATTATTCAGACAGCGGATTGAGAAAAATAAGAAAGGGAAAGGAAGCTATCAACGTAAAGACAAACATGCAGGACGTAATGACCGGGAGGCCAGTGGCAAGCAAGCGAATCGCTTTTTTACCACTGGCCTTCTGCTTTCTGTGTGCTGATTAAGAACGGTTATTTTGTTCTTTTAACAGATCGCGGATTTCACTCAGAAGTACTTCTTCTTTGCTCGGTGCCGGAGCGGCTGGCGCTTCTTCTTTCTTACGGTTCAGTTTATTCATCAGTTTGATCGCCATGAAAATCGCAAAGGCGACGATGATGAAATCGAAGACGTTCTGAATAAACACACCATAATGCATGACAACGGCCGGGACATCTCCCTGCGCATCGCGTAGCGTAACGGCGAACTGTTTAAAGTCGATCCCGCCAATGAGCAAACCCAGCGGAGGCATAATAATATCGGCCACTAAAGACGATACAATTTTACCAAATGCTGCACCAATGATGACACCCACTGCCAAATCGACAACATTCCCGCGCATCGCGAATTCGCGGAATTCTTTTAACATACCCATTTTACTCTCCTTGAGCCAGCTGACATTGATAAGTTTATCAAATGTATTTCCATTTTCCATTGCTGTTGAATAATTGCTGGAAAATATTATCCATTGATAAATAAGGGATAATAAAAAGGCGTCTGCGCGACGCCCATTGTAATTACAGGAAGAACGGACTCGGCTGGAATAGTCTCTCAACATCGGAGATAAATTTCTTGTCGGTCAGGAACATAATTACGTGGTCGCCTTGCTCAATACGTAAATTATTATTGGCGATCATTACGTCATTGCCGCGCACCACCGCGCCAATAATGGTGCCTGGCGGCAGCTTAATTTCATCAATTGAACGGCCGACTACCCGCGAGGTGCTTTCATCGCCATGCGCGACGGCCTCAATGGCTTCGGCAACGCCGCGGCGTAGCGACGAAACACCGACAATATCAGCTTTACGTACGTGGCTCAGCAAGGCAGAAATCGTGGCTTGTTGCGGTGATATCGCAATATCGATCACGCTTCCCTGAACCAGATCAACATATGCGCGACGCTGGATCAGCACCATGACCTTCTTCGCGCCCATCCGCTTGGCTAGCATTGCCGACATGATATTGGCTTCGTCATCGTTGGTGACGGCAATAAAGAGATCGACTTGATCGATATGCTCTTCCGCTAGTAACTCTTGATCCGATGCATCGCCATAAAAGACGATCGTATTCTGCAGCTTTTCGGCAAGTTCAGCAGCACGCTGTTGATCGCGCTCGATCAACTTCACGCTGTAGTCTTTCTCCAGCCTGTGAGCGAGGCCCGCGCCGATGTTGCCGCCGCCGACCAGCATAATGCGTTTGTAGGGTTTCTCCAGACGTTGGAGTTCGCTCATTACCGCGCGAATATGTTGCGACGCGGCGATAAAGAAGACTTCGTCGCCCGCTTCTACGATGGTTGATCCCTGCGGGCGAATCGGCCGATCGTGGCGGAAAATTGCCGCAACGCGCGTGTCGATGTGCGGCATATGTTCGCGCATCGTGGAAAGCGCATTACCGACCAGCGGGCCGCCATAATAAGCCTTTACAACGGCCAGGCTTACTTTTCCTTCGGCGAAGTTCACTACCTGCAGCGCGCCCGGATATTCGATCAGGCGGTAGATATTATCGATGACTAACTGCTCCGGAGCGATCAGATGGTCAATTGGCACCGCTTCTGAATGGAAAAGCTTATCGGCATCACGAACGTAATCGGGCGAACGAATACGGGCGATACGATTCGGTGTATTAAACAGCGAATAGGCGACCTGGCAGGCTACCATGTTGGTCTCATCCGAACTGGTTACGGCGACCAGCATATCGGCATCATCGGCGCCAGCTTCGCGCAGCACGCGCGGATGCGAACCGTGGCCCTGAACGACGCGGAGATCGAACTTATCCTGCAGGCCGCGCAGACGGTCGCCGTTGGTATCGACAAGGGTAATATCGTTGTTTTCGCCAACGAGATTTTCCGCCAGCGTGCCGCCTACCTGTCCGGCGCCAAGAATAATAATCTTCATCAGCAGTGACCCATTAATTGCGCTTTTTGATTAGCTTAGCGTAAAAGAAGCCATCGCCTTCTTCCGCCCCAGGCAGATTTTGCTGACCCGGGGTTTCCGGCGTTCCCGTCTCATGGAGTTCGGCATCTTGGGTACGGGTCAGGAAAGCGGCGATTTGTTGGCTGTTCTCTTCCGGCAAAATAGAGCATGTCGCATAGACCAGCGTACCGCCAGGCTTAAGATGAGCCCAGGTGGCATCGAGAATTTCTGCCTGTAATTGCGCCAGCTCGGCGATATCGCGATCCCGGCGCAGCCATTTAATATCCGGATGGCGACGGATAACGCCGGTGGCCGAACATGGCGCATCCAGCAAAATACGATCGAACTGCTCATCGCCGCACCACTGTTCAGGATAGCGACCATCGCCCTGTTTTACTTCTGCTTTCATGCCCAGACGTTTCAGGTTGTCATAGACACGGGACAGGCGCTGCTGGTCGATGTCGACCGCCATCAGACTCGCCTGCGGCGCGACTTCCAGAATATGCGTTGTCTTGCCGCCTGGCGCCGCGCAGAGATCGAGAATGCGCTCGCCGTTTGCCGGTTGCAAGTAGCGCATGCAGCCCTGGGCTGAAGCGTCCTGAACGGTTACCCAGCCTTTATCAAATCCTGGTAACGCATGGACCGGGGCTGGGGTCGCAAGACGGACGGCATCCGGATAGTCCGGGTGAGTGAAACCCTGTAAACCAGCGTCTTCCAGCAGTGCGAGCCATTCATCTCGCGAATGATGATTGCGATTCACACGCAGCCACATTGGCGGACGTAGATTATTGGCTGACACAATATCCTGCCATTGTTGCGGCCAGGCCTGCTGCAGACGTTTAAGCAGCCATTTAGGATGGAGATAACGGTTCTCGTGCTGGGCGAATTCGGCCAGCAGCTCTTCCTGCTGGCGCTGAAACTGGCGTAATACACCATTGATAAGCCCTTTAAGCTGCGGACGCTTAATTGCCACCACGCCTTCCACCGTTTCCGCTAGCGCGGCGTGCGGGGGAATTCGCGTATAAAGTAGCTGATACAGGCCGACCATGATCAGGAAATGTACGGTACGCTGTTTGCCGGTCATCGGGCGGGCCATCAGCTTACCGATTAGCCACTCGAGTTGGCTGAGAGTGCGCAAAACGCCGAAGCACAGCTCCTGCAGCAGCGCTTTGTCTTTCTCGCTCACTTTTTGCTGCAGCGGCGGCAGAACATTGCTTAAAGACTGGCCTTTCTCAACGACCTGCTCAATGGCCTGGGCTGCCAGGCTGCGTAAATTAATATTCTTTTTCATAAGCGCAAAAATAAAAATGCCCGGCGAACCCGGGCTTTAGAAGAGAAGTGCGTCAGGCAAGACGGTTTCCGGGGATAAACCATTCCCGGCGAGAGTTCAGTAAATCCTGGGCACTCATCGCTTTTTTCCCTGCCGGCTGCAGTGATTCCAGATTCAGAATCCCGTTGCCGGTGGCGACCTGGATCCCTTGCTTGGTTGCTGCGACGATCGTACCTGGCTCAGCGTTGGCGGACTCTGTAATAACGGATGCGCGCCACACCTTCACCGGTTGCTCATCGATTTCCAGCCAGCTCATCGGCCAGGGATTAAATGCGCGGATGCAGCGTTCGAGCTGTTCTGCGGAAAGCGACCAATCAATACGGGCCTCTTCCTTACTCAGCTTCTCGGCGTAGCTGACCCGCGATTCGTCCTGAACTTCAGGCTCTGCGCTACCATCCGCCAGCTGCGCTAAGGTCGCCAGTAGACCCTCTGGTCCAAGGTTGGCCAGTTTATCGTACAGGCTGCCGCTGGTATCTTCCGCGGTAATCGGGCAGGAGAGTTTATACAGCATGTCACCGGTATCAAGACCGACGTCCATCTGCATGATGGTTACACCGGTTTCGGCATCGCCAGCCCATAGCGAACGCTGAATCGGCGCTGCGCCACGCCAGCGAGGAAGCAGGGAGCCGTGAACGTTAATGCAGCCCAAACGCGGCATTTCAAGAACCGCTTTCGGCAGGATCAGTCCATAAGCCACGACGACCATAACATCGGCGTTAAGGTCGGCAACTAATTGCTGATTTTCCTGCGGACGTAGGGAAGATGGCTGGAAGACCGGTAGATTATTGGCTTCAGCCAGCACTTTTACCGGGCTCGGCATCAATTTTTTGCCGCGACCAGCAGGACGGTCGGGCTGAGTAAATACGCCGACAACCTGATGTTCAGACGACAACAGCGCGTCAAGGTGACGCGCTGCAAAGTCGGGGGTTCCGGCGAAAATGATACGTAGTGTTTGTGACACGTTAATCCTTGTTATCAGGCACGGGTGCGTAAACGATCCAGTTTTTCAACTTTCTGGCGGATGCGCTGCTGTTTGAGCGGCGACAGATAGTCAATGAACAGCTTACCGACCAGGTGATCCATTTCATGCTGGATACAAATAGCCAACAAGCCATCAGCTTTCAGTTCGAAAGTCTTACCTTCACGGTCCAGCGCGCGGATTTTTACGGTTTCGGCTCGTGGAACCAGCGCACGTTGTTCCGGAATTGACAAACAACCTTCTTCAATGCCGGTTTCGCCGTCTTTTTCGAGTAGCTCTGGGTTGATGAGCACCAGACGCTCTTCACGGTTTTCCGAGACATCGATAACGATAATGCGCTGATGGATATCCACCTGCGTGGCGGCCAGACCAATACCTTCTTCAGCGTACATCGTGTCGAACATATCATCGACGATACGCTGAATTTCTGCATTCACTTCTTTGACCGGCTCGGCGACTTTGCGAAGGCGCTCGTCCGGAATATGTAACACTTGCAAAACTGCCATAAAGATCCAGAGTCGTATTCAGTAGTTGATAAGATTATTACCTCTATTCTAGACAAAACCCCCTCTAATTGACAGTCTCGCTAACCAATCACAAGGATTGGCTGAGCCGCTAATGGCAGGGGGGAACGGATGACGCCCACGGAGATTTGGTTGCGCCTGATGCGGGTGAATAACCTGTACGGCGATGAAATGGTATTGATTGCACGACGGCTAGGATGTGCAGGCCAGCTGAATACTGAAACGTTGCGGGCTGCGGGTTTAACTAAAGCGCAGGCAACACAGTTTCTTGCCCTCAACCAACAGCAAATTGATGTTTCACTGCAATGGTTAGAGCAACCAGAACATCATCTGATCACGGCGGATCACGCGCTCTATCCGCCGCAGCTGCGCGCTATCGATGATTATCCCGGCGCGCTGCTGGTCTGCGGTAACGTCGATCTCCTGTGTAGCCGGCAGCTGGCTATCATTGGGAGCCGTGCACACTCGTGGTACGGCGCGCGGTGGGGAAAAGCATTCAGTGAAGCGCTTGCTCAGTATGGCTTGACCCTTACCAGTGGTCTGGCGTTGGGGATTGATGGCATCGCCCACCGCGGGGCATTGGCGGCAAAGGGAAAAACCATCGCCGTATTAGGCAACGGTCTCTCTGATATCTACCCGCACCGGCATCGGGCTTTAGCAAAGCAGATCGTGGAAAGCGGCGGCGCGCTACTTTCCGAATTTCCTCTCTCTGCATTACCCTTACCGGGGAATTTCCCGCGCCGCAACCGGATTATCAGCGGGTTAAGCGCTGGGGTTCTGGTGATAGAGGCCGCCTTGAAAAGCGGTTCTCTGGTAACTGTCCGTTGCGCGCTGGAGCAGGGGAGAGATGTTTTTGCCCTGCCTGGGCCAATTGGTAATCCTGGCTCTGAAGGGCCGCACTGGCTAATAAAGCAGGGAGCAGTTCCGGTTACCGTGCCGGAAGAGATCCTTGAGTATTGGCAATATGAGCTTTCAGCGCGGGAAGAGACCGCTGATTTGCTAAATAATTACGCAGATCAGCCTCCTGTAGCATTGCCATTTCCAGAGCTCCTGGCTAACGTAGGAGATGAGGTAACACCTGTTGACGTTGTCGCTGAACGTGCCGGCCAATCTGTGCCAGTAACCGTAGCCCAGCTACTTGAACTGGAGTTAGCAGGCTGGATCGCAGCTGTACCCGGCGGCTATGTCCGATTAAGGAGGGCAAGCCATGTTCGACGTACTCATGTATTTGTTTGAGACTTATATCCATAACGAAGCAGAAATGCGCGTGGATCAGGACAAACTAACGCGGGATCTGACCGATGCAGGTTTTGAACGGGAAGATATCTATAACGCGTTAATGTGGCTCGAGAAACTGGCTGATTATCAGGAAGGTCTCGTTGAACCCATGCAGCTCGCCTCCGATCCGCTCTCTCTTCGGGTATACACCGACGAAGAGTGCCAGCGTCTGGATGCCAGCTGTCGAGGATTTTTACTCTTCCTCGAGCAGATCCAGGTGTTGAACCTCGAAACGCGAGAAATGGTGATAGAGCGCGTACTGGCGCTGGATACGGCAGAGTTTGAACTGGAAGACCTGAAATGGGTGATCCTGATGGTTCTGTTTAATATTCCAGGCTGTGAAAACGCCTATCAGCAAATGGAAGAATTACTCTTCGAAGTAAATGAAGGTATGCTGCATTAATCTTATTGCAGCAACATCGAGTTGTTATGACCAAATCAGCACTGTTTTCGGTGCGTAAAAACGAGCCCTGCCCGCAGTGCGGGGCCGAACTGGTGATTCGTTCCGGGAAACATGGCCCGTTTCTCGGCTGTTCTCACTATCCGGACTGTGACTATGTCCGTCCCCTGAAAAGTCAGGCGGACGGCCATATCGTCAAGGTGCTGGAGGGGCAAGAGTGCCCATCTTGCGGCGCTGTCATGGTGTTACGCCAGGGGCGTTTTGGTATGTTCATCGGCTGCAGTCGCTATCCCGAATGCGAACATACCGAGCTGATTGATAAACCTGATGAGACCGCTATCGCGTGTCCGCAATGCGGACAGGGTCATCTGGTGCAGCGTCGCTCCCGTTTCGGTAAAACCTTTCATTCCTGCGATCGCTACCCTGATTGCCAGTTCGTAATTAATTTTAAACCGGTGGCGGGCGAATGCCCTGAATGCCATTACCCGCTATTAATAGAAAAGAAAACGGCGCAGGGTGTTAAACGCTTTTGCGCCAGTAAACAATGTGGAAAGCCGATCCCGGCGGAACAAATAAGTGAATAAAAACCTGCCCTCAGAGACCGTCGCCCAGGCTGTCGCGGTACTGAATAATGAACATGTCATCGCCTATCCAACCGAAGCTGTGTTTGGCGTCGGTTGCGATCCGGATAGCGAAACGGCCGTGATGCGCCTACTGGCGTTAAAGCAACGCCCCGTGGAAAAGGGGCTGATACTTATCGCCGCCAGTTTTGACCAACTGAAACCGTATATTGATGATTCCCGATTAAGCGACGCGCAGAGAGCGGTTATCTTTGCCAGTTGGCCTGGGCCGGTGACGTTTGTGTTCCCGGCGCGTCCGGATACGCCACGCTGGCTGACGGGGCGCTTTGATTCGCTTGCCGTGCGCGTTACCGATCACCCACTGGTAATTGAATTATGTGAAGCCTACGGAAAGCCGCTGGTCTCGACGAGCGCCAACTTAACCGGTCAGCCGCCGTGCCGGACTACTGCTGAAGTACGCGCCCAGTTTGGCGATAGTTTCCCGGTGGTGGATGGCGCAACGGGCGGGCGGCAAAACCCATCTGAAATTCGTGATGCCCTGACGGGTGAACAGTTCCGCCAGGGGTAATTAATGGAAACTTATGCCGTTTTTGGTAACCCTATAGCCCATAGCAAGTCGCCTTCTATTCATCAGCTGTTTGCCAAACAGTTAGATATTGCGCACCCCTATGGTCGGGTACTGGCGCCATTGGATGATTTTGTTAATACCCTGGATGCTTTCTTCAACACGGGCGGTAAGGGCGCTAACGTGACCGTCCCTTTCAAAGAAGAAGCGTTTGCCCGCGCCGACGAACTCACCGAGCGCGCTGCGCTAGCCGGCGCGGTCAATACGTTAAAGCGTCTTGAGGATGGTCGTCTGCTTGGCGACAATACGGATGGCATTGGGTTATTAAGCGACTTAGAGCGTCTGGGCTTTATCAAGCCTGGTATGAGGATTTTATTGATTGGCGCAGGCGGCGCATCTCGCGGCGTATTGTTACCGCTGCTCTCTTTAGATTGCGCGGTCACCATCGTTAACCGTACTTTTTCCCGCGCTCATGAGCTGGCAACGCTATTTGCTCATACCGGCAGCGTTAGTGCGTTATCGCTGGATAAACTGGAAGGCCATCAGTTCGATCTCATTATTAACGCGACGTCCAGCGGAATAAGCGGCGATATCCCGGCAATACCTTCCTCGTTAATTCATGCCGATGTTTACTGCTATGACATGTTTTATCAGAAAGGAAATACGCCATTTCTGCATTGGTGCCAACAGTATGGCGCTAAAAAAATGGCAGATGGATTAGGTATGCTGGTGGCTCAGGCCGCACATGCTGTTCTGCTGTGGCACGGTAGACTACCGGAAATTGCCCCGGTGATTGCCGTTTTACATCAGGAACTGAATGCGTGAACCAGGCGATCCAATTTCCCGATAGAGAAGAGTGGGACGCTGAACGGCAGTGCATCGTTTTCCCCGCGTTGGTCAATGGCATGCAGTTAACTTGCGCGATTCTGGGTCAGACACTGCAGCAACGGTTCGGTGGCGATGAGCCAGCGCGATGGCTGGCTCTCTTTAGTGAACATCGCTGGGATTTGGAAGATGAAGCGGAAGCGTTGATTCGCGATCGGCAAGAAGATCATCAGGGTTGGCTCTGGCTTTCCTGATCCAGGTAGTCGTCTTTCCACTTCACATAGTTGTTGGCTGAATACTTCAGCCCTGCATATTCCGCCTCCGTCAGGGGGCGGATTTGTTTTACCGGGTTGCCAAAATAGAGATAACCGCTTTCCAGCCGCTTGTTTTGCGGCACCAGGCTGCCGGCGCCGATCATCACGTCATCTTCTACTACCACGCCATCCAGCAGAATTGACCCCATTCCGACAAGAATGCGATTGCCGATAGTGCAGCCGTGCAGCATGACCTTATGCCCGACGGTGACATCTTCTCCTATGAGTAGCGGATTACCCTCAGGGTTATAAGACGACTTATGGGTGACATGCAGGACGCTACCGTCCTGAATATTCGAACGTGCGCCGATAGACACATAATTCACGTCGCCTCGGATGGCGACCAGCGGCCAAATGCTGACGTCATCGGCAATTCTGACATCGCCGATCACAACGCTGCTGGGATCCACCATCACCCGCAGACCGATTTGAGGGAATAATTCTTTATAAGGACGTAAATAACTGGACATGACTGCCTCAACATCAGGGTAGATAACCAGACTTTGGTAGCTTTCAGGCGCTCCCGCAACCCCTTTTTCTGATAAAAATTGAGCTATTTGAGCAATAACAGTGCGAAAAGCGCGAAAAATCATCATTCAGAAAAAAAGATCGAAAAAAGGCTTGTGCAAAAAAATGGGATCCCTATAATGCGCACCCACTGACACGGCAGATGTGAATCACTTCACACAAACAGCCGGTTCGGTTGAAGAGAAAA
>NZ_JBEAII010000014.1:0-7880 GCF_040064515.1 Klebsiella sp. CN_Kp104
ACCACTGTTGGTTATTAACGGACATGTTAACCTCGATTTCAGGATGCAGAGGAGCGGCTCCGCTGCACAACAGCGGAGCATTATTGTTATTAAATTAAAGAGGTATGTTATTCGCGGATTAGCCGACCGGCCTGTTGTAGCGCTTTGTAGGCCTCATACCTGCGTTGATGTAGCGAGCTAAACGCCGTTTCGCTACGATAGGTTTTATCCACTCTGGTGAACCGCTTCATGGCGTCCGGTAGCGAGGCGGCGACGTTGCCCGCGACGGCGCCGAGGATGGCGGAACCCAGCAATACGGGTTCGCTACTGGCTGTGCTGACCACGGTCACGCCGCAGGCGTCGGCCAACAGCTGGCGTACCAGCGGGTGCTGACCCGCGCCGCCGCTGATAACGATATTTTCGTTCTCAATACCACAGGCGCGTTGGGCATCGAGGATCTGCCGCAGGCCGTAGCCAATTCCGCATAATCCGGCGACGTACAGCGCGGTCAGATTATCAAGATCCCGCTCCATCCCCAGCCCGGCAATCAGCGCTTTCGCGTGGGGGTCGGCAAGCGGCGCGCGATTGCCGAGAAACTCCGGCACGACATGCAGTCCATCAGCCAGCTGCACCGCCTCCGACGGCGAGGCAACCTGCGCCAGCACGCGATCCGCCAGCCAGACCGGCAGCGGAACGGCGGCGGCTTTGGCCTGTTCACGCGCTTCTGCCGCTGCCGGATGGAAGCTCAGTAACTGGTCGATAGCCGCGCCGGCGGCGCTTTGTCCGCCTTCGTTCAGCCAGTAACCCGGTACCATCGCCGAATAGTAAGGCCCCCAGACGCCAGGAACGAACACCGCTTTCTCGGTGGTAGTCATGGTGCAGGAGGAGGTGCCGAAGACGTAGGCCATATTATTCACCGCGCCGTTGAGTACGCCGACGGTGCCGATGCCGCCTGCATGGGCGTCGATCATCCCGACCGCCACCGGCGTACCGACAGGCAGGCCCATCTCTTCAGCCGCCGCCGCGGTTAACCCATCACCACAGGGCGTACCCGGATCGACAATGCGCTGGCCGATACGAGCGAAGTCTTCCTCCGCCAGCTCTGCGAGGCCAATCTGGCGAAAGTAGTCGGCATCCCAGCGTTTTTCATGGGCAAGATAGGTCCATTTACAGGTGACGGTACAGACGGAGCGGGCCAGATCGCCGGTCGCGCGCCAGGTGAGATAGTCGGCCAGGTCGAAGAAATGGCGCGCGGCGGCAAAAATCTGCGGACGGTTTTCTTTCAGCCATAGCAGCTTCGGCGTTTCCATCTCCGGGGAGATAGTCCCGCCGACGTACTGCAGCACCGGATGGCGGGTGGCATTGATGCGTTCCGCCTGTTCGGTGGCGCGGTGATCCATCCAGACGATGATATTGCGTTCCGCCTCTTCGCTGGGGCCGACGGCCAGCGGCGCGTCATTCTCACCGATTACCACCAACGAGCAGGTGGCGTCGAAGCCGATACCGGCAACCGAGTGCGGAGAGACGGCGGCCTTTTCGACCGCGCGTTTAATGCAGTCGCAAACCGCCTGCCAGATTTCGCGGCTGGATTGTTCTACCACGCTGCCGGCGCTGCGGAAGAGGGTGATCTCCCGGGTGGCGTGGGCCAGTAGTTCGCCGCTGAGGTTAAATACCCCAGCGCGCACGCTGCCGGAGCCAACATCGACGCCGATAATGGTTTGAGTCTCGCCATTCATAAAATCGTCCTTTTAGTCACCGATACCAGGGGTTATAAATCAACGCTGTTAGGCAAAATAACCAGGTCACGTACGGTGACGTTTTTCGAACGGGTGACCATAAACAGTACCGATTCGGCAACTTCGATAGGCTGCATCAGGCTACCGTTGGCCAGCGCTTCTTCCATTTTCTCTTTCGGCCAGTCATCGAGCAGGGCGGTGACCACCGGGCCAGGCAGTACCGCGCCGACACGGACGCCGTGTTGGGAAACCTGGCGGCGGGTGGTATGAACAAACGCCTGTACGGCGAATTTTGAGGCGGTATAGATAGGTTCCCAGATAACCGGTACCACGCCGGCGATGGAGCTGGTGAAAATAATATCGCCGGATTTTTGCGCGATCATATGCGGCAGCACGCTACGCACGCAGCGGAAGGCGGCATTAGTATTGAGGTGCAGCACGCGATCCCAGACGTCCGGGTCACCCTCGGCGACCGGGCCGCCGATATAAGCGCCGGCGTTGGCGTGGAAGATATCGAGACGTCCGGCAAGCTGCAGGATGCCGTCAATGATCTTATCCACCTGCTCGCCCTGCATCAGATCGACCTGTAAGGCAAAAGCGTTTTCGCCAAGCTCTGCCACAATCTTGTTGAGCTTTTCGCCTTCACGGTCGATCAGAACCACCTTCGCGCCCGCGCCAAGCAGGGTTTTCGCGCATTCAAGACCAATGCCGGAAGCAGCGCCGGTGACCGCGGCGACTTTGCCGCTAAGAGAAGTATTCATAGAGGATACGGAGTGGTTCATTTTATAATCCTTCATGTTGTCTGTTTTGCTCTTCAAGCTGGTCTCGACGAGCTTGAGGAGCGGTTACCTGCTACAACAATCTGGCCTGTCAGAGCAGGAGTAACTAAGTTAAGCTATTGAATATCAGCACCATTTATTTCAATTTGCTGATGTCTGAATGATTATTGAGTGTATACGCTAGCGAGCGTCATGGTTGCTCAATCGATGAAGCTAATGTTGCGCCAGCTTCATCGATTGAGCAAGTGGGGAAATTAACAGCGAAATGAATTTGTGACGCAAGTTGGGAAAATGAAAAAAATCACTATCTACGATCTGGCGGAATTATCCGGCGTTTCGGCAAGCGCGGTGAGCGCGATCCTCAATGGCAACTGGAAAAAACGCCGTATCAGCGCCAAACTTGCGGAAAAAGTGACGCGGATTGCGCAAGAGCAGGGCTACGCGATTAATCGCCAGGCCAGCATGTTGCGCAGTAAAAAATCGCATGTCATCGGGATGATTGTCCCCAAATACGACAACCGCTATTTTGGTTCCGTGGCGGAAGGCTTTGAAGAGATGGCGCGTGAGCGCGGCCTGCTGCCGATTATTACCTGTACTCGCCGTCGTCCAGAGCTGGAAATCGAAGCGGTGAAAGCGATGCTCTCCTGGCAGGTAGACTGGGTGGTGGCGACCGGGGCGACTAATCCGGATAAAATTACCGAGCTATGTCAGCAGGCGGGGGTGCCGACGGTCAACCTTGACCTACCGGGCTCCACCGCACCGTCGGTGATCTCCGACAACTACGCGGGCGCCCGCGCGTTGACCGATAAAATTCTTGATAACAGTCTCAATCGCCACGGCAAACTGGCGCCGCTGTTTTTTGTCGGCGGGCGCAGCAGCGACCACAACACCCTGGAGCGTTTGCGCGGATTTCGCGATGCTCATGAGGCGCGCGGCATGAGCGTGCCGGAAGAGAATATTCTTTCTCCGGGCTATTCAAAAGGCAAAGTGGAAGCCTGCATGCAGGCGCGTTTCAAAAGCGCCGATGAACATCTGCAGGGGTTCTTCGTTAACTCGACCATCTCGCTGGAAGGGGTGGTGAGATGGCTTGCGCAGTTGGGGCTGACCGGCGTCGAGCAGCCGCCGATGGGCTGTTTTGACTGGGACCCATTTGTTTATCTATTGGGTCACGATATTGACATGGTGCAGCAGAACGTCCCGGCGATGCTGGAAGCGGTATTCAATATCATCGACGCAGGTGAAGCCAGCCAGCAGCGGGTAGAGATCCCGCCGCTGCTGATTAGCAGCCGCGAGCATCTGGCGTGAAAAGCCGCTGGCGCTAGCGCGTCAGCAGCCAGCGGGCGGTATGTTCATCGGTCACCAGGCCGTTAATCCAGCCGCCTTTTAACGCCGCGAGGATCGCCGGGCGCTTGTTCTCGCCACAGGCGACGGCTATTCGCGGGCACTGGTTTTGGCGGATATCGTAGCTGGTGATCAGCCGATTAATTTCGCTGTCGACGACGCCGCCGTCGGCATCGATAAAGCGGCCGAGGATCTCGCCGATGCCGCCGCGCGCCGTCAGTTCATCCAGTTGGACTTTATTAATAAACCCGTCTTTGAAGATCGGGCTTTGGGTACCCAACGGGCCGATACCGACGAAAATAACGTCCGCCTGCTGCGCTGCGGCAGAAACATTGCTGAACAGGCGGCTGCCGCACCACATCTCGTGTTCCTGACGGGTTTGCGCGTAGCGCGGCGCGGGCCACTGATAGTAGTTGGCCTGAATTTTCCGCGCCAGCAGCAACGGCACATCATCGTAGTAGTTGCATTTCCCCTCATCGTTCATTGCGCTAATCAGCGCCACGCAACGGCTGTTTGGGCTATCGAAATCAATGCGCTGGATGGTTTTTTTCAGCGTTAATCCAGATCCAATGCCGATTATTTTGGCGTTATCGCTCTGCAGGTAGCGGGCCATCAGCTGATAACAGCCGAAAGAAACGCTATCCAGCGTGCTCTCTTCGTTGTAGGTCGGCACGATATTGCACTCGATGAGTTGATACTTTTCCTGCAACAACTGCGCATAATCGAGGCAGTTCGCCACAGGATGATGCAAGCCAATCGACACAATACCTTCTTCCTTCGCCGCGGCGATCAGGCGCTGGACCACCGGCCTTGAGGTGCCAAGGTGGCTGGCGATTTCGCTCTGATTCTGACCGGCAATGTAGTACATCCATGCGGCGCGGACCTTCTGATCCAGCCTGATGTCGTCTTCTTTACTCACGGTGTCCTGCCTTAAATATGCGGGCGCAGTAGCGCAGATACCCGCATTTTGGCTGCGGTTTTCCAAACAGGCAAGCTTTTGCTCTGTTTTGGTCATTTGTAATTTAAATGGGTAATTGCTCTTTTGTGATCCGTAGCTCTTATTTGATTCAAATGATCATCTACAGTGAGCCGCATCACCTCAAGGAGAGCAGAACATGAATACGCAATTCACATGGCTTCACATCGGTCTCGGTTCTTTTCATCGCGCCCATCAGGCGTGGTACCTGCATCGACTGCGGGTTTCCGGCGATTCGCGCTGGCATATCGCGGCGGGAAATATTCGTAACGACGCCGAGCACGTGGTGCAGGCGCTGGCGGAGCAGAGAGGACGCTACGTCCTCGAGACGGTGAGCCCGGAAGGGGAGCGCGAATATGAAGAGATCGCCTCAATTCAAAAATTACTGCCGTGGCAGGCGGGACTGCAGCCGCTGATTGATGAAGGCGCGAACCCGCAGACTAAAGTCATTGCTTTCACGGTGACGGAAGGGGGTTATTACCTCAATACGCAGCATCGCCTGGAAACCAGCAACGCCGATCTGCAGGCCGATTTGCAGGGGGATTGCAAAACCATTTATGGCACCATCACCCGGATTCTTGAAAAACGCATCGCCGACGACGCGGGTCCGCTGACGCTGCTCAACTGCGACAACGTGCGCCACAACGGCGAACGTTTCCATGATGGGCTGGTGGAGTTTCTGCAACTGACCGGTAAACAGCAGGTTATTGACTGGCTGGCGGCGAACGCGACCTGCCCAAACACCATGGTCGATCGTATTACGCCGCGCCCGGCCGCCGATCTGGCGCCACGTATCAAAGCGCAAACCGGCATCGATGATAAAGCGCCGGTGATGGGCGAAACCTTTATTCAATGGGTAGTGGAAGATAATTTCCGCGCTGAGCGCCCGGCGCTTGAGACGGTGGGCGTGGAGATGGTGGCGTCGGTTATCCCCTATGAAGAGGCGAAGATTCGCATTCTTAACGCGTCACATAGCTGTATCGCCTGGGCGGGAACCCTGTTGGGCCAGCAATATATTCACGAGAGTACGCTTACCGATGCCATCTACGCCATTGCTGACCGTTACGTCAGCGAAGATGTGATCCCGTGTCTGGGTGATAACGGCATCGACCTTGCAACCTATCGCGACGTGGTACTCAAGCGTTTTACCAATCCCTATATCCAGGACACCAACCAGCGGGTGGCAGCCGATGGATTCTCAAAAATCCCGGCGATGATTGCCCCAACCCTGCAGGAGTGCTACCAGCGCGGCGTGCGCCCGCAGGCTACCGCTATGTTGCCGGCGCTGTTCTTTGTCTTTATGCAGCAGTGGCATAAAGGGGCTTTACCGTATCAGTACCAGGACGGAATTCTCGATGAGGCCGCGGTGCATGCCATGTTTAATTCGCCTGATCCGATTGCCCGGTACGCTGCTGATAAAGCCTTGTTTGGCGAGCTGGCGGAATCGGCGGATTTTCAGGCGCTGCTGCGTGAGCAAATCGCCGCCGTCTACGCGTTGACCCAGCAGGAGGCGCTATGTATTTAGGTATCGATCTCGGCACTTCGGAAGTTAAAGCGCTGGTGCTGGATGAAAATAATGCGGTCGTCGCCAGCCATAGCGCGCCGCTGACCATCCAACGGCCGCATCCGCAATGGTCAGAACAATCGCCGCAGGCGTGGTGGGAAGCGACGGAATACCTGATTGCCACTCTGCGCGAGAAGTGCGCGAGCCATTGGTCGGCAATTAAAGCCATCGGCCTTTCCGGACAGATGCACGGCGCCGTACTGCTGGATGCCAGCGGAGAAGTGATTCGCCCGGCGATTTTATGGAATGATACCCGTTGCGCGCAGGAGTGCGCCGAGCTTGAAGAGATGGCGCCGGAGCTGCATCAGGTGGCCGGTAATCTGGCAATGCCGGGGTTTACCGCGCCGAAACTGCTGTGGGTGCGGCGTCACGAACCGCAGCATTTTGCCCGTACCGCCTGCGTGCTGTTGCCGAAGGATTTTCTGCGCTACAAGATGACCGGCAAAAAAGTCTCCGATATGTCGGATGCCGCCGGGACGCTGTGGCTGGATGTTGCGCGGCGGGACTGGTCCGACGCGCTGCTGCAGAAGTGCGGCCTGACGCGGCAACAAATGCCGGAACTGGTGGAAGGATGCGACGTTTCCGCCACGCTGGCGGCAGACATTGCCGAACGCTGGGGGCTTAATCCTTCGGTGCTGGTGGCGGGGGGCGGCGGCGATAATGCGGTCAGCGCGATTGGCGTTGGCGCGGTGTCGCCGGGAGACGCTTTTATCTCGCTGGGTACCTCCGGCGTACTGTTTGTCGTCACCGATCGCTATCGTCCGGCGCCGCAGTCGGCGGTGCATGCTTTCTGTCATGTGCTGCCGAACCTGTGGCACCAGATGAGCGTGATGCTCAGCGCCGCCAGCTGTCTGCAGTGGTTCTGTCGTCTGACCGGCACCACCGAAGTGGCGCTGCTGGAGGAGGTCGCCCAGTTAAGCGAAGACGAAAAAGCCAATGCGCCATACTTCCTACCTTATCTTTCCGGCGAGCGTACCCCGCATAACGATCCTCTGGCGCGCGGTATGTTCTGGGGAATGACCCATGCCAGCCTGCGCGCTCAACTGGGATATGCGGTGCTGGAGGGAGTGAGCTTCGGTATTGCTGACGGCCTGCGCGTGTTGCAGGAGAGCGGAACCCGTATCGACCAGTGCTCACTGGTTGGCGGCGGCGCCCGCAGTCCGTTCTGGGCGCAACTGCTGGCGGATATCCTGGCGATGCCGGTGGTGACGCATAAAGGCGGGGAAACCGGCGGCGCGCTCGGAGCGGCGCGGCTGGCCTGCCTGGCGGCGGGCAAGCCGCTGGCCAGCGTTTGTCATAAGCCGGAAATCTGGCAAACCTGGCAGGCGGATCCGCAGCGTCATCAGGCGCTAATGCTGCGTTACGCCCATTTCCAGTCTCTGTACCTCAACGACCGACATTTTCGACAGCAATAAGACATATGACGCTCCGGCGAAACTGCCGGAGTGATTCTCCTGCACCCTACAACAACGAGGTCACCATGTCCGTTAATCACCAACAGTGGC
>NZ_JBEAII010000015.1:0-4338 GCF_040064515.1 Klebsiella sp. CN_Kp104
GGGAAGTGTTGATGGTGATACCACGAGCTTTTTCTTCCGGCGCGTTATCGATCTGATCGAATGCGCGAGCAGCACCGCCGTAGGTTTTAGCCAGTACGGTAGTGATTGCAGCGGTCAGCGTTGTTTTACCATGGTCAACGTGGCCGATAGTACCGACGTTAACGTGCGGTTTTGTACGTTCAAACTTTTCTTTAGACATCGATTGTCCCTCTAAGACACGGATAAATCGGTGATATCACCACATCAACCAGGCAACATGCCCGACTTGTTGAATGCAATAAACAGAGAGAAACAGGGAAGGAGAGATAAAGAAGTGGTGCTGATACCCAGAGTCGAACTGGGGACCTCACCCTTACCAAGGGTGCGCTCTACCAACTGAGCCATATCAGCACGTCTGGAGCGGGCAGCGGGAATCGAACCCGCATCATCAGCTTGGAAGGCTGAGGTAATAGCCATTATACGATGCCCGCATCCTGAAACTCGGCTACCCAGTTCTTTCTGTAACAAAAAAGAGATTGCTCTCTTTAATGTTGAGCTGATTAGTTTACCCAACCAACTCCGGCTACGCAAAGCGTTGCCCGAAAGTGGTGGTGGGGGAAGGATTCGAACCTTCGAAGTCGATGACGGCAGATTTACAGTCTGCTCCCTTTGGCCGCTCGGGAACCCCACCCAAATTGTTATGGTGCCGACTACCGGAATCGAACTGGTGACCTACTGATTACAAGTCAGTTGCTCTACCTACTGAGCTAAGTCGGCATCAAGTAGCGCGCATTCTAGGGAGACCTGCGAGTTCATGCAACTAAAAATTTGCATAAAACGTTCTCTTGCTCACATTTTGTGCTCTTACACCAAAAAACGGTGTAATTTCAAACAATGGAGTGCAAAAAAAGCGCACTCATCAACGCAGAATTTGTTTCGCTGCGCCTGTCAGATATAAGAATGATGGTTTTTTCACCTGCAAATCCTGGTGGCAGGTGCGATTGCTAACCTGCAAAGATAGCAGACTCGCTTTCTCCCCTCTTTCTACTTATTCATCACTTGTGATGCTGCTATGAGAAAGCGCCCTTCGATGAGTTTTTTTCTTATTATTCCCGGCATTCTGGTGTTACCCTCCTGCCCATTGTCCTGATTAACTAGTGTGAAGCATCACCGCTACCTCTTTTTCGGTGATAGTAAGAACATGCTTATGAGCAAAAAAGAGCAGACGTTAATGACACCCTATCTACAATTTAACCGCAACCAATGGGCTGCACTTCGTGATTCCGTTCCGATGACGCTGACAGAGGAAGAAATCGCGCGGTTAAAAGGCATCAACGAAGATCTTTCGCTGGAAGAAGTCGCCGAGATCTATTTGCCGCTGTCACGTTTGCTCAATTTCTATATCAGTTCCAACCTCCGTCGCCAGGCGGTACTTGAGCAATTTCTTGGCACCAACGGCCAGCGTATTCCTTACATCATCAGTATTGCAGGTAGCGTTGCGGTTGGTAAAAGTACTACAGCGCGTGTTTTACAGGCGCTGCTTAGCCGCTGGCCGGAACATCGTCATGTTGAACTGATAACTACCGATGGCTTCTTACATCCTAACTCGGTGTTAAAAGAACGCGGCTTGATGAAAAAAAAGGGCTTCCCGCAGTCCTATGATATGCATCGGTTGGTGAAGTTTGTTTCTGACCTGAAATCTGGCGTACCAAATGCCACCGCGCCGGTCTATTCCCATCTCATTTATGATGTTATTCCTGATGGTGATAAAACCGTTGCTCAACCGGATATTCTTATTCTGGAAGGTTTGAACGTTCTGCAGAGCGGGATGGATTATCCGCACGATCCGCATCATGTATTTGTCTCTGACTTTGTCGACTTCTCTATTTATGTCGATGCGCCGGAAGACTTATTAAAAAACTGGTATATCAACCGCTTCCTGAAATTCCGTGAAGGCGCTTTTACCGATCCGGATTCTTATTTCCATAATTACGCAAAACTCTCAAAAGACGAAGCGGTCAATATCGCCACTTCATTATGGAATGAGATCAACCTACTGAACTTAAAAGAAAATATATTACCAACCCGAGAGCGAGCAAGCTTGATTATGACCAAAAGCGAAAATCATTCGGTCGATCAAGTTCGCCTAAGGAAATAAAAAAGGGAGCGCAAGCTCCCTTTTTTCTATTCAGCGCTACGCAGCGATATCTCGCCTCCCACCCATGGTTTAATTACCCCATCCTGCTCGAGTAATAATGCCCCTTGAGCATCAATTCCGCGAGAAATACCAAATATTTCCTTATCACCAATAATCAGCTTCACCGGCCGATTAATAAAGTTATCCAGTTTTTCCCAGCGTGGCAGGTAAGGTGTTAAACCTTCCTGTTCGAATAGTTGCAAACCGGTACGTAATGCTTTCACCAGACGCGCCGTCAGGGTGTTACGGTCAATGAAGACTCCCGCCTCCTGGAGGCTGATCCACCCCTGATTGACAATGTCAGACTCAACGCGGCGCATCACGAGGTTGATACCAGCGCCGCTGACGATTTGCGCGGCATCACCGGTTTTGCCTGTCAGTTCTACCAGGATACCGGACAACTTGCGGTCCTGCAGATAGATATCATTCGGCCATTTGACCCGAACGTTATCCGCCCCCAGGCTCTGCAGTACTTCTGCAATCACAATACCGATCACCAGGCTCAAACCAATCGCAGCAGCAGGGCCTTGTTCCAGACGCCAGTACATGGAGAGATAAAGATTGGCCCCAAACGGTGAGAACCACTTACGGCCACGACGACCTCGACCAGCCTGCTGATATTCAGCGACACAGGCATCACCTGACTTCAGTTCATCCAGACGATCCAGCAAATACTGGTTGGTGGAATCAATCACCGGCAGCACGGTAATGCGACCTTGTTCAATCTGGTCGGCAATCTTTTGCTCGTCCAGCAATTCAATCGGTTCAGGGAGGCTATAGCCCTTCCCTGGTACGGTAAACACATCAACACCCCAGTCGCGGAGCGTCTGCATATGCTTGTTAATTGCCGCGCGGCTCATCCCCAGGCGTTCGCCGAGCTGTTCGCCAGAGTGAAACTCACCATCCGCCAGAATAGAGATAAGCGTCAGGGGTACGGTATTGTCTTTCATGCAATCACCTCTTCCGCATTCACTTCACCGTTCTCTGCGATGAAGCGCACTTCAGGCTGGAGCCAAACGTTAAATTTCTCGCCAACCTGCTGGCGGACATAGTGGGCTAACCCTACGACATCATCGCTGGTCGCCTGGTTATCGTTGATCAGCACCAACGCCTGCTGACGGTGAACGGCAGCCCCACCGACCGTTTTGCCTTTTAGCTGGCACTGGTCGATAAGCCAACCGGCCGCCAGTTTAACGCTGCCGTCAGCCTGTGGATAATGCGGCGCGCCAGGGAATGCAGCCAGCAATGCCTGAGCAACCTGAGCACTGACGACCGGGTTTTTAAAGAAGCTACCGGCATTACCATTCACTTTAGGATCCGGTAACTTGGTCATACGCATGTGACAAACGGCATCGAATACCTGGCGTGGGGTAACAGTTTGCGGATCGAGGCGGGTTAAATCACCATAGGTCAGGACGGGCTGCCATGCTTTTTCCAGCCGTAGCCCAACAGCCACTATCGCGTAACGATCCTGATATTCATGTTTGAAAATACTGTCGCGATAGCCGAAACGGCACTCTGCGGCAGAAAGGCGCTGCTTGCGACCCGTCTCGAGTTCGATACAGTCTACGTATTCACATACTCGCTGCAGTTCGACACCATAGGCACCAATATTTTGAATTGGCGAAGATCCCGCGCAGCCAGGAATTAAGGCCAGGTTTTCCAGCCCAGGCATTCCATTTTCCAGCGCAAATTGCACCAGTTGATGCCAGTTTTCACCGGCGCCAACGTGCAAACGCCAGGCTTCAGACGTTTCGCTTACCTCGATCCCCATGATGCGGTTGATGATCACCGAGCCGGAATAGTCTTTCAGGAACAGAACGTTGCTTCCTTCTCCAAGGATCAGACAAGGTTGGTGTTCTGCAGCAGCGGCTTGCCAGGCAGCCAGCAACTGTTGTTCATTTTCAGCAAGTACAATTGCTTTGGCAGAATGGCTAATGCCAAAGGTATTCCAGGGTTTGAGGGAGAGGTTCATAGTGGCTTCCTGATGCAAAATCAGCATTAGTTTACCGTATCTGGCGAGGGAAGGCTTGCCTGAATAATATCGGTTCGGGGCCGGGTTCATCTCATCATGGGCGTGAATGAAGGGTGCCGGCAGGCAGGAGCCTTTCCCGGAGGCGGTGCTGCGCACCTTTTCCGGGCTACGGGGTCTGTAGCCCCGG
>NZ_JBEAII010000016.1:0-2294 GCF_040064515.1 Klebsiella sp. CN_Kp104
CGCTTTTCTCTGCCTGCTGACGGCCTGTCGCGACCACAGTCGCGACGGCATGAGCGGCGCCGATTTAAACCTCTACAATCACGGTCCGGACGCCATCGTTTCGGTGCAGGCGAATGGCTACGGCGGGCCAGGTGCTAACTCCTACGGCGGCGGAGGCGGCTTCTGCTGTGTGATGGTGCCTGATGTCTGGCGCCCGGGGCTGACGGCAAAAATCACCTGGACCTCCGATCCTAACGCATGGATAGACCCGAAGCACATCCCTGATGATCATGCGAGTCATTACCAGCGCCACGGGCCGATTACCGTGCCCATTGAACGCTGGGAAAAAGGTCAGGGATGTGGCTTTGATGTACATATTTTCCCCTGCGATAAGGTGCGGATAGTCCGTTCCTGCATACCACCTGGACAGCCGGGGTATCCGGTTCCCCAGTCGCCACCAGACTGGAAGCAAAGAGCTCAGAAAATACTTATCAAACATATCAGGGAGGAAATTGTATGTCCGATACCGCAGACTCCACGTTAAGTGCTCTGAAGGCGCTTATTGCGGCCTTCCAGACCGGTGCCACCCCGGTCGCTGTCAAAACCTCCACCGCAGAAGCGGCCAGTTTACCGCCGAATTTTCCCGGGCCGGATGATAAAAAGGGAGAAAAGCCTGCCGATAACTCTGTGCTACAGAAAGCCGAATACAACGAGCGCGGCCGCCTGCCGGCGAGCAGAACGCAGGCCGAAGGCAACTATGCCAGGCAGTATCTGGAAGGATATGTCGGGGAGTCTGAACATCAATCGGACAAAAAAACGGAGCCGGGCTGTCCCGCCAGCCTGCATATCAGCCTGTTCTTCGACGGTACCTGCTGTAATGAAAAGGGAGCCGATGAGGTGTACGGGTCACGTAACCCGCCGCTGACCAATATCGCCCGATTTTATCATTTGGAAAACCGGTATTAATGTCTGTAGCGGCCAAATTTATTTGACCGCTACAAATATCATTATCACAAATATTCGGGAGGTATATATATCAGCAAAAATACAATTCTGTCATTACGCCATTTCTTAATAACAACGCATTTAATTTCTTTTGTAAGGACACATCAATGATAAAGCATATCCGTATTTTTCCCGGCGGGCTGACGGTGCTGGCCGCCGTTTTTCTCTGCCTGCTGACGGCCTGTCGCGATCACAGTCGCGACGGCATGAGCGCCGCCGACATAGCTGTCTTAAACCACGGCCCGGACGCTATCGTTTCGGTGGAGGTCAACGGCTACGGCGGGCCAAGAGCGAACTCCTACGGCGGCGGCGGCGGCTTCTGCTGCGTGATGGTGCCAGATGTCTGGCGTCCGGGCCTGACGGCAAAAATCACCTGGACCTCTGACCCTAACTCCTGGATGAAATCCAGTGAGATGCCGGATGATTATGAAACTCACTATCAGCGCCATGGGCCGATCACGGTGCCTATTGAACGCTGGGAGGAGGATCAGGCCTGCGGCTTTGATATCCATATTTTCCCCTGCGATAAAGTGCGGATAGTGCGTTCCTGCTATGGTCGAGCGGCCCCTGAATACCCAATACAGCCTGACCCTGACGGAAATAAAAAAGCACAAAATATACTTTATAATCACGTTAAGGAGAACATCGTATGTCCGACACCGCAGACTCCACGTTGAGTGCCCTGAAGGCGCTTATTGCGGCCTTCCAGACCGGCGCCACTCCGGTCGCGGTCAAAACCTCCACCGCAGAAGCGGCCAGTTTACCGCCGAAGTTTCCCGGGCCGGATGATAAAAAGGGAGAAAAGCCTGCCGATAACTCTGTGCAGCACAAAGCCGAATACAACGAGCGCGGCCGCCTGCCGGCGAGCAGAACACAGACCGAAGGTAACTACGCCAGGCAGTACCTGGAGGGATATATCGGGGAGTCCGATCATCAATCGGATAAAAAGACGGAACCGGGCTGCCCGGCCAGCCTGCATATCAGCCTGTTCTTCGACGGTACCTGCTGTAATAAAGAGGGGGCTGATGAGGTCTACGGGTCACGTAACCCGCCGCTGACCAATATCGGCCGGCTCTATCATGCCGCGAACTGGAGTGGCCAGTCACCGCCAGCTGAAGATGACGGTTACTTCAGTTACTACTTTCCCGGCTGTGGGGCGCGCTTTCCGGAGATTGGCGAAGAGCACTACTCGCTGGACGGCGAACTGTTTGCCAACGGCGGTGAGGACCGTATCAATCAGGCACTGCTAAAAACCTACAGCAGCATCTGCTATGCGGTGAACAAAACCGCGATCAAAGACAGCGAACTGA
>NZ_JBEAII010000017.1:0-1605 GCF_040064515.1 Klebsiella sp. CN_Kp104
CACTACAAAGGCAGGTTCTTTAAGGTAAGGAGGTGATCCAACCGCAGGTTCCCCTACGGTTACCTTGTTACGACTTCACCCCAGTCATGAATCACAAAGTGGTAAGCGCCCTCCCGAAGGTTAAGCTACCTACTTCTTTTGCAACCCACTCCCATGGTGTGACGGGCGGTGTGTACAAGGCCCGGGAACGTATTCACCGTAGCATTCTGATCTACGATTACTAGCGATTCCGACTTCATGGAGTCGAGTTGCAGACTCCAATCCGGACTACGACATACTTTATGAGGTCCGCTTGCTCTCGCGAGGTCGCTTCTCTTTGTATATGCCATTGTAGCACGTGTGTAGCCCTACTCGTAAGGGCCATGATGACTTGACGTCATCCCCACCTTCCTCCAGTTTATCACTGGCAGTCTCCTTTGAGTTCCCGACCGAATCGCTGGCAACAAAGGATAAGGGTTGCGCTCGTTGCGGGACTTAACCCAACATTTCACAACACGAGCTGACGACAGCCATGCAGCACCTGTCTCAGAGTTCCCGAAGGCACCAAAGCATCTCTGCTAAGTTCTCTGGATGTCAAGAGTAGGTAAGGTTCTTCGCGTTGCATCGAATTAAACCACATGCTCCACCGCTTGTGCGGGCCCCCGTCAATTCATTTGAGTTTTAACCTTGCGGCCGTACTCCCCAGGCGGTCGACTTAACGCGTTAGCTCCGGAAGCCACGCCTCAAGGGCACAACCTCCAAGTCGACATCGTTTACGGCGTGGACTACCAGGGTATCTAATCCTGTTTGCTCCCCACGCTTTCGCACCTGAGCGTCAGTCTTTGTCCAGGGGGCCGCCTTCGCCACCGGTATTCCTCCAGATCTCTACGCATTTCACCGCTACACCTGGAATTCTACCCCCCTCTACAAGACTCTAGCCTGCCAGTTTCGAATGCAGTTCCCAGGTTGAGCCCGGGGATTTCACATCCGACTTGACAGACCGCCTGCGTGCGCTTTACGCCCAGTAATTCCGATTAACGCTTGCACCCTCCGTATTACCGCGGCTGCTGGCACGGAGTTAGCCGGTGCTTCTTCTGCGAGTAACGTCAATCGCCAAGGTTATTAACCTTAACGCCTTCCTCCTCGCTGAAAGTACTTTACAACCCGAAGGCCTTCTTCATACACGCGGCATGGCTGCATCAGGCTTGCGCCCATTGTGCAATATTCCCCACTGCTGCCTCCCGTAGGAGTCTGGACCGTGTCTCAGTTCCAGTGTGGCTGGTCATCCTCTCAGACCAGCTAGGGATCGTCGCCTAGGTGAGCCATTACCCCACCTACTAGCTAATCCCATCTGGGCACATCTGATGGCATGAGGCCCGAAGGTCCCCCACTTTGGTCTTGCGACGTTATGCGGTATTAGCTACCGTTTCCAGTAGTTATCCCCCTCCATCAGGCAGTTTCCCAGACATTACTCACCCGTCCGCCGCTCGTCACCCGAGAGCAAGCTCTCTGTGCTACCGCTCGACTTGCATGTGTTAGGCCTGCCGCCAGCGTTCAATCTGAGCCATGATCAAACTCTTCAATTTAAGTTTGATGCTCGTGAATTAAACTTCGTAATGAATTACG
>NZ_JBEAII010000018.1:0-863 GCF_040064515.1 Klebsiella sp. CN_Kp104
GAAACATCTTCGGGTTGTGAGGTTAAGCGACTAAGCGTACACGGTGGATGCCCTGGCAGTCAGAGGCGATGAAGGACGTGCTAATCTGCGAAAAGCGTCGGTAAGGTGATATGAACCGTTACAGCCGGCGATGTCCGAATGGGGAAACCCAGTGCAATTCGTTGCACTATCGTTAACTGAATACATAGGTTAACGAGGCGAACCGGGGGAACTGAAACATCTAAGTACCCCGAGGAAAAGAAATCAACCGAGATTCCCCCAGTAGCGGCGAGCGAACGGGGAGCAGCCCAGAGTCTGAATCAGCTTGTGTGTTAGTGGAACGGTCTGGAAAGTCCGACGGTACAGGGTGATAGTCCCGTACACCAAAATGCACAGGTTGTGAACTCGAAGAGTAGGGCGGGACACGTGGTATCCTGTCTGAATATGGGGGGACCATCCTCCAAGGCTAAATACTCCTGACTGACCGATAGTGAACCAGTACCGTGAGGGAAAGGCGAAAAGAACCCCGGCGAGGGGAGTGAAAAAGAACCTGAAACCGTGTACGTACAAGCAGTGGGAGCACCTTCGGGTGTGACTGCGTACCTTTTGTATAATGGGTCAGCGACTTATATTCTGTAGCAAGGTTAACCGTATAGGGGAGCCGCAGGGAAACCGAGTCTTAACTGGGCGTTAAGTTGCAGGGTATAGACCCGAAACCCGGTGATCTAGCCATGGGCAGGTTGAAGGTTGGGTAACACTAACTGGAGGACCGAACCGACTAATGTTGAAAAATTAGCGGATGACTTGTGGCTGGGGGTGAAAGGCCAATCAAACCGGGAGATAGCTGGTTCTCCCCGAAAGCTATTTAGGTAGCGCCTCGTGAA
>NZ_JBEAII010000019.1:0-836 GCF_040064515.1 Klebsiella sp. CN_Kp104
ATCCGCGGCCTGGCCTATCCGCTGTTCCTCTATTCGTTTATCGTCGCCATTATCCATAACGTCCGCAGCGACAGCTCCAGCTCGGCCCTGGGCTGGTTCTGGGCGGTCTACTCCGTCGGCATCGGCGTGTTCGGCAGCTATATTCCGAGCTTCACCATTCCGCACATTGGCGAGATGGGCACCCTGTGGCTGGCGCTGGCGTTCTGTGTCACCGGCGGGCTGATTGCCCTGGCGGCGCTGCGCAACACCGAAACCCCGCGCCATATGCAGAATCTCACCACCCGCGAGAAGTTCTCCGAACTGGGGCGCGCGGTGACCCTTATCTACACCAACCGCAGCATTATGCTCTCCAGCATCGTGCGCATTATCAACACCCTGTCGCTGTTCGGCTTCGCGGTGGTCATGCCGATGATGTTTGTCGATGAGCTCGGCTTCACCACTTCCGAATGGCTGCAGGTGTGGGCGGCGTTCTTCTTCACCACCATCTTCTCCAACGTCTTCTGGGGGATTGTGGCGGAGAAACTGGGCTGGATGAAAGTGGTGCGCTGGTTCGGCTGCATCGGCATGGCGCTGTCGAGCCTGGCGTTTTACTACCTGCCGCAGCACTTCGGCCATAACTTCGCCATGGCGCTGGTGCCGGCCATCGCGCTGGGGATTTTTGTCGCGGCGTTCGTGCCGATGGCGGCGGTGTTCCCGGCGCTGGAGCCAGAGCATAAAGGGGCGGCGATTTCGGTCTACAACCTGTCGGCCGGGCTGTCGAACTTCCTGGCGCCGGCGATTGCGGTGGTGCTGCTGCCGCACTTCAGCACCATCGGCGTGGTGGTGGCCTATACCGC
>NZ_JBEAII010000020.1:0-782 GCF_040064515.1 Klebsiella sp. CN_Kp104
ATCAGCGGGTTGATCTTGTGTTTACTGAACACGTTCATCAGCTTCGCCATGATCACCCCGGCGGCGGTACCCACGCAGAAGGCGATCACCCCCAGCAGCAGGATGCCCAGCGTCTGCGGCTGCAGGAACTTATCCGCCACCAGCTTGGCCCCCACCGACAGTCCGAGGAAGATGGTGACGATATTGATCAGCGCGTTCTGCACCGTATCGCTCAGCCGATCCACCACTCCGCTTTCGCGCATCAGGTTGCCGAAGCAGAACATCCCCAGCAGCGGCGCGGCGTCCGGCAGCAGCAGCGCCACCAGCAGCAACAGCACCGCCGGGAAGAGGATCTTCTCGCGTTTGCTCACCGTACGCAGCTGCACCATGCGGATCTTCCGCTCTTTGTCGCTGGTCAGCGCCTTCATGATCGGCGGCTGGATCAGCGGCACCAGCGCCATATAGGAGTAGGCGGCCACCGCGATGGCCCCCAGCAGCTCCGGCGCCAGCTTGCTCGACAGGTAGATAGCCGTCGGGCCGTCGGCGCCGCCGATGATGCCGATGGCCGCCGCCTGCGGCAGGGTGAAGTGGATGAAGCCGAAGTAGTTCAGCGTCAGCGCCCCGAGCACGGTGGCGAAGATCCCGAACTGCGCCGCCGCCCCCAGCAGCAGGGTGCGCGGGTTGGCCAGCAGCGGGCCGAAATCGGTCATCGCCCCGACGCCCATAAAGATCACCAGCGGCGCGATACCCGAGCCAATCGCCACCTTATAGAAGATGGCCAGCACTCCGGAGGAGTAGCCCAT
>NZ_JBEAII010000021.1:0-750 GCF_040064515.1 Klebsiella sp. CN_Kp104
AATGTTACCTGATGCTTAGAGGCTTTTCCTGGAAGCAGGGCATTTGTTACTTCAGCACCGTAGTGCCTCGTCATCACACCTCAGCGTTAAAAGGTACCGGATTTACCTGGAACCTCCGCCTACATGCTTAAACCGGGACAACCGTCGCCCGGCTAACATAGCCTTCTCCGTCCCCCCTTCGCAGTAACACCAAGTACAGGAATATTAACCTGTTTCCCATCGACTACGCCTTTCGGCCTCGCCTTAGGGGTCGACTCACCCTGCCCCGATTAACGTTGGACAGGAACCCTTGGTCTTCCGGCGTGCGGGCTTTTCACCCGCATTATCGTTACTTATGTCAGCATTCGCACTTCTGATACCTCCAGCAACCCTCACAGGCCACCTTCGCAGGCTTACAGAACGCTCCCCTACCCAACAACACATAGTGTCGCTGCCGCAGCTTCGGTGCACAGTTTAGCCCCGTTACATCTTCCGCGCAGGCCGACTCGACCAGTGAGCTATTACGCTTTCTTTAAATGATGGCTGCTTCTAAGCCAACATCCTGGCTGTCTGTGCCTTCCCACATCGTTTCCCACTTAACTGTGACTTTGGGACCTTAGCTGGCGGTCTGGGTTGTTTCCCTCTTCACGACGGACGTTAGCACCCGCCGTGTGTCTCCCGTGATAACATTCTTCGGTATTCGTAGTTTGCATCGGGTTGGTAAGTCGGGATGACCCCCTAGCCGAAACAGTGCTCTACCCCCGAAGATGA
>NZ_JBEAII010000022.1:0-705 GCF_040064515.1 Klebsiella sp. CN_Kp104
ATCGGGGTTGCGGACAGTGTCTGGTGGGTAGTTTGACTGGGGCGGTCTCCTCCCAAAGAGTAACGGAGGAGCACGAAGGTTAGCTAATCCTGGTCGGACATCAGGAGGTTAGTGCAATGGCATAAGCTAGCTTGACTGCGAGCGTGACGGCGCGAGCAGGTGCGAAAGCAGGTCATAGTGATCCGGTGGTTCTGAATGGAAGGGCCATCGCTCAACGGATAAAAGGTACTCCGGGGATAACAGGCTGATACCGCCCAAGAGTTCATATCGACGGCGGTGTTTGGCACCTCGATGTCGGCTCATCACATCCTGGGGCTGAAGTAGGTCCCAAGGGTATGGCTGTTCGCCATTTAAAGTGGTACGCGAGCTGGGTTTAGAACGTCGTGAGACAGTTCGGTCCCTATCTGCCGTGGGCGCTGGAGAATTGAGGGGGGCTGCTCCTAGTACGAGAGGACCGGAGTGGACGCATCACTGGTGTTCGGGTTGTCATGCCAATGGCATTGCCCGGTAGCTAAATGCGGAAGAGATAAGTGCTGAAAGCATCTAAGCACGAAACTTGCCCCGAGATGAGTTCTCCCTGAGACTTTAAGTCTCCTGAAGGAACGTTAAAGACGATGACGTTGATAGGTCGGGTGTGTAAGCGTAGCGATACGTTGAGCTAACCGATACTAATGAACCGTGAGGCTTAACCTTACAACGCCGAAG
>NZ_JBEAII010000023.1:0-635 GCF_040064515.1 Klebsiella sp. CN_Kp104
ACGGCGGCGGCGGCGGCTTCTGCTGCGTGATGGTGCCAGATGTCTGGCGCCCGGGATTAACGGCAAAAATCACCTGGACCTCCGATCCTAACTCCTGGATGAAATCCAGCAATATGCCTGACAATTATTCGCAATACTATCAGCGCCATGGGCCAATTACCGTGCCGATTGAGCGCTGGGAAAAAGGCCAGGGATGTGGCTTTGATGTACATATTTTTCCCTGCGATAAGGTGCGGATAGTCCGTTCCTGCTACGGTCGTGCAGCCTCTGAATATCCGATACCCCCTGAGCCTGACGGAAATAAAAAAGCACAAAATATACTTTATAACCACATTAAGGAGAATATCGTATGTCCGACGCCGCAGACTCCACGCTGAATGCCCTGAATGCCCTGAATGCCCTGAATGCCCTGAATGCCCTGAAGGCGCTTATTGCGGCCTTCCAGACCGGTGCCACCCCGGTCGCGGTCAAAACGTCCACCGCAGAAGCGGCCAGCTTACCGCCAAAGTTTCCCGGGCCGGATGACAAAAAGCCCGCGGATAACTCCACGCAGCAGAAAACCGAATACAACGAGCGCGGGCGCCTGCCGGCGAGCAGAACGCAGACCGAAGGCAACTACGCCAGGCAGTACCTGG
>NZ_JBEAII010000025.1:0-565 GCF_040064515.1 Klebsiella sp. CN_Kp104
AGGGGAACCTGCGGTTGGATCACCTCCTTACCTTAAAGAACCTGCCTTTGTAGTGCTCACACAGATTGTCTGATGAAAATACAGCAGTAAGTAATCTCTGCAGGCTTGTAGCTCAGGTGGTTAGAGCGCACCCCTGATAAGGGTGAGGTCGGTGGTTCAAGTCCACTCAGGCCTACCAAATTCGCTCTCGTGCTTTGTTGTGGCAAAGCTCGCATACTTCAGTATGCTTCGCTTCACCACGCCGCGCCCGAAAACGAATTAAGGTTAAAAGAGATTCATTCGATGGGGCTATAGCTCAGCTGGGAGAGCGCCTGCTTTGCACGCAGGAGGTCTGCGGTTCGATCCCGCATAGCTCCACCATCCTTACTGCAAAAAACAAGAAAACTTCAGAGTGTACCTGAAAAGGTTCACTGCGAAGTTTTGCTCTTTAAAAATCTGGATCAAGCTGAAAATTGAAACGACACACAGTTAATGTGTGTTCGAGTCTCTCAAATTTTCGCAATCAGAAGTGAAACATCTTCGGGTTGTGAGGTTAAGCGACTAAGCGTACACGGTGGATGCCCTG
>NZ_JBEAII010000026.1:0-527 GCF_040064515.1 Klebsiella sp. CN_Kp104
TCTCCGACACCAGCTCGTTACAGGCGCCGATCCACCACTGGTAGGTCATGTACACCGCGCCTTTATTCGGCCGATCGCTGACCTGCGCGCGGGTGATGATGCGGCCCTTACGCGAATTGACCCACACCAGCGCTTCATCTTCGATGCCTAACCGTTCGGCGTCGGCGGTGTTGATTTGCGCATAGCCTGGTTCATCCGCCAGCGCCGCCAGCGCCGCGCAGTTGCCGGTCATCGAACGGCAGGAGTAGTGGCCGACCTCGCGCACCGTTGAGAGCACCATCGGATACTCGTCGGTGAGCTTATCGATCGGCGCGACCCAGTCGCAGGTGAAGAACTGCGCCAGCCCGTTCGGGGTATCGAACTTCTCTTTAAACAGATACGACGTCCCCTGGTCGGCGTCGGACTCGTCGCGGCATGGCCACATGACATAGCCGAGCTCGCCCATTTTCTCATAGGTGGCGCCGTAGAAGTCCGGGCACAGATGCCGCAACTCATCCCAGATCTCCTGGGTGTTGTTGTAGTGCATC
>NZ_JBEAII010000027.1:0-515 GCF_040064515.1 Klebsiella sp. CN_Kp104
CACGTAGACTGCCCGGGCCACGCCGACTATGTTAAAAACATGATCACCGGTGCTGCTCAGATGGATGGCGCGATCCTGGTTGTTGCTGCGACTGACGGCCCGATGCCGCAGACTCGTGAGCACATCCTGCTGGGTCGTCAGGTAGGCGTTCCGTACATCATCGTGTTCCTGAACAAATGCGACATGGTTGATGACGAAGAGCTGCTGGAACTGGTTGAGATGGAAGTTCGTGAACTGCTGTCTCAGTACGATTTCCCGGGCGACGACACTCCGATCGTTCGTGGTTCTGCTCTGAAAGCGCTGGAAGGCGACGCAGAGTGGGAAGCGAAAATCATCGAACTGGCTGGCTTCCTGGATTCTTACATCCCAGAACCAGAGCGTGCGATTGACAAGCCGTTCCTGCTGCCGATCGAAGACGTATTCTCCATCTCCGGTCGTGGTACCGTTGTTACCGGTCGTGTAGAGCGCGGTATCATCAAAGTTGGTGAAGAAGTTGAAATCGTTGGTATCAAAGA